>NZ_JBNFOJ010000005.1:0-23787 GCF_057364705.1 Brevundimonas sp. CURTG3B2_SDJG | reverse complement strand
CCGCCCCCGCCGCCGGACGACGACCGCGTCGTGCCCGGCCGGTTCGCCAGCACCCGGGTCCTGCTGGTCGAGGACAATCCGGTCGGGCCCTGCTCGCCTCGACCCTGCTCAAGCGCGAGGGCTGCGCGGTCGAGACCGCCGCCAGCGGCGACGAGGCCCTGGATGCGATGAAGCGCGCCCGCTACGACCTCGTCTTCATGGACATGCGGATGCCCGGCATGGACGGCCGACGGCCGCCGGGCGCTGCGGCGCGCGGCGACGGCACCCCCATCGTGGCGCTGACCGCCAACGCCTTCGCCGAGGACCGCCGGGCCTGCCTGGAGGCCGGCATGAACGACCATCTGGTCAAGCCGCTGGAGCTGGAAGGCCTGCGCGCCGCCCTGACCCGCTGGACGAACCGCACGGAGCGCGCCAAGGTCGCCGTCTGACGCCGGGGGGCGTCCGGAGACCGCGCCCATGACCGACGCCAAGACGCCCGCCAGCGAGGTCGCGGCCCTGCAGACCGCTCCCAGGGGCCTCGGCGTACTGAAGGCGGCCTTCCGCGAGCGCCGCACCCTGGCCATGTTGATGCTCGGTTTCTCGGCGGGCCTGCCGTTCGCCATGCTGATCGGCACCCTGAACGCCTGGCTGACCGAAGAGAAGATTCCCGTCGCCACCATCGGCATCCTGAGCTGGATCGGCCTGTTCGGCGCCTTCCGTTTCCTATGGTCCCCCGCCGTCAGCTGGACCCCTCCCCTCATCGGCGAGCATCTCGGCCGCCGGCGCAGTTGGCTGATCGTGTTGCAGATCATCATCGCCATAGCGTTGGGGCTCGTCGCCCTGTCGCATCCGGGAACGGGCGTGCTGGGGCCGCTGGCCATGGGCGCGGCGCTGGGCGCCTTCGCCTTCGCCACCCAGGACATCGTCATCGACGCCTGGCGGATCGAAGTCGCGGACGACAAAACGCCCATCGACCTGCTTTCGACCATCTATCAGCTGGGTTACCGCACGGCCGCCCTCGTCGGCGGGGCCGGCGCCCTGTTGCTGGCCACCGCCATCGGTTGGCCCGGCGTCTTCGCCGTCGGAGGTCTCCTGATGGGGGTGGGGATCATCGGAACGCTGATCGCTCCGGAGCCCCGACCCTCGTCTCGAGCGGCGGTGGCGCGTGAGCGGAAAGGGTCGCCTCGCCTGCGCATGCTGGTCCTGGCCGCGACGCTGGCCGCCTGGGCCTGGGCGGCCTTCATGCTGGCCCGCTTCATGGTCATAGCCCTGACCACCTCGCCGGCGCCGAGCGCGGGGACCTTCACCGCCGCCTGGGGGCCGTGGATCGTCGGCGCGACCGTGATCCTGCCGGCGGCGCTCGCCGGTCTCATCGTCTGGAAGGGGCGCGCTCCGACCGCCGCCGAGACCTCGGCGGCGCCGGGGCTGGCCGACACCCTGTACGACGCCATCCTGGCCCCCCTGGTCGAATTGATGGGACGCCTTGGCTGGGGCGCGGTGATCGTGCTGGGCTTGATCCTGACCTACCGGATCACCGACGGCGTCTGGGGGCCGTTCGCCTTCCCCTTCTACATGGGCGACACGGGCGGGGCGCTGGGCCACACCAACGCCGAGGTGGCCCTGGCCTCCAAGACCTTCGGCGTGGTCATGACCATTGTCGGCATCGCGCTGGGCGGTTGGGCGCTGCTGATCATCGGCAGGATGTGGAGCCTGTTGATCGGCGCCGTCCTCTCCGCCGCGACCAATCTACTGATGATGGACCTGGCGATGGGCGCGCCGGTGATCGGCGCCTTCATGCGGGCCTCGCACCTGTATGACGTGTTCGCGGCGTTCCGCGTCGGCGAGCCGCTGGCCCGGCTGATGCTGGCCATCGCCGGCGAGAACATCGCCGGCGGCTTCGCGGGCGCGGCCTTCGTCGCCTACCTGTCCGCCCTGTCGAACCGGACGTTCGGCGCGGTCCAGTTCGCGGTCTTCATTTCGCTGGCCCTGCTGATTGGCACTCTAGGCCGTGGCGCCCTGGGCGAGTTGATCGACACCCAGGGCTATGCGCCGATGTTCGCCATCGCCGCCTGGCTGGGCCTGTTGGCGGTGCTGTTCTGCATCCTTGAATGGGTGCGCGGCGCCGCCGAGCGCCGCAAGATCGCCCAGGCTTGAGGTCCAGCCGCCGCTCACTCCTCCCCGACCGCCGCGCCTTCCTCGTAGGCGGCGAACGTCGCGGCGGTGATGATCTCCGAGACCGAGGCGCCGAGCGAGACGATCTGGACCGACTTCTCCAACCCCACCAGCAGCGGGCCGATCACGGTCGCGCCGCCCAGGGACTGGACTAGGCGCGTCGAGATGGCGGCGGAATGGATGGCCGGCATGACCAGCACGTTGGCGTGGCCGGTCAGGCGCATGAACGGATAGGCGGCGCGCTGGTCGGGATCCAGCGCCAGCTCCGGCGGCATCTCGCCCTCGTACTCGAAGTCGACGCCCTTGCAGTCCAGGATGCGGATCGCCTCGCGCACCTTCTCGCCCCGGTCGCCCGGCGGATTGCCGAAGGTCGAATAGCTGAGGAAGGCCACGCGCGGGGTCTTGCCCAGCTTTCGCACGGTGGCGGCCGCCTGGATGGCGATCTCGGCCAGTTCGGCGGCGTCGGGCAGTTCATGGATCGAGGTGTCGGCCACGAACAGGGTCCGGCCCTTGGCCAGCAGGATCGACAGGCCGATCATCCGCTCCTTGACGTCCAGGACGCGGCGGACCTCCTTGAGCACCATGTTGAAGTTGCGGGTGACGCCGGTGACCATGCAGTCCGCCTGGCCGCGGGCGCACATGGCGGCGGCGAAATAGTTGCGGTCCTGGTTGATCATCCGCTGCACGTCGCGGCGTAGGTAGCCCCGGCGCTGCAGGCGGGCATAGAGCCAGTCGGTGTACTCGTTGTTGTGCTCCGAGACGCGCGCGTTGACGATCTGGATGCCCATCTCGTCGAAGTTCAGGCCGGCCTCGGCGGCGTTCTTGCGGATCAGCTCCTCGCGGCCGATCAGGATCGGCGTGCCCAGTTCGGCCTGCTTGAAGCCCCAGGCGGCGCGGATGACGGCGGTCTCCTCGCCCTCGGCGAACACCACCCGCTTGTTCGGAGCCGCCCGCACGGCCCCGGAGATGTTCTGCATCAGGGCCGCGGACGGATCCAGGCGCTGACGCAGCGAGGCGCGGTAGGCGTCCATGTCCTCGATCGGCTGACGCGCCACGCCCGTGTCCATCGCCGCCTGGGCCACGAACGGCGGGATGTACCAGATCAGGCGCGGATCGAAGGGCGTCGGGATGATGTAGTCCCGGCCGAACTTCAGCTTCCTGCCGCGATAGGCGGCGGCCACTTCGTCGGGCACGTCCTCGCGGGCGAGCGCGGCCAGGGCCTCGGCGCAGGCGACCTTCATCTCGTGGTTCACCCGCCGCGCGCGCACGTCCAGAGCGCCGCGGAAGATGTAGGGGAAGCCCAGGACGTTGTTGACCTGGTTCGGATAGTCGGACCGGCCGGTGGCGATGATCGCGTCCGAGCGCACCGACTGCACGTCCTCGGGCGTGATCTCGGGGTCCGGATTGGCCATGGCGAAGATGATCGGATTGGGGGCCATGGAGGCCACCATCTCCTTGGTGATCGCGCCCTTGGCGGCCAGGCCCAGCACCACGTCGGCGCCCACCATGGCCTCTTCCAGCGTGCGGTGCGGGGTGTCGGTGGCGTGCGCCGCCTTCCACTGATCGACGTTGGGGCGGCCCTTGTAGACGACGCCGTCGCGGTCGAGGATCACGGTGTTCTCGGCCCGCACGCCCGCCGCCTTCATCAGGCCGATGGACGACAGGCCCGCGGCGCCGGCGCGACCAGAACCACCTTCAGGTCCTCCAGCTTCTTGCCGGCGATATGGGC
This sequence comes from Brevundimonas sp. CURTG3B2_SDJG, assembly GCF_057364705.1. Lineage (NCBI taxonomy): Bacteria > Pseudomonadati > Pseudomonadota > Alphaproteobacteria > Caulobacterales > Caulobacteraceae > Brevundimonas > Brevundimonas sp. CURTG3B2_SDJG. Next base: position 19,907 of record NZ_JBNFOJ010000005.1, on the reverse strand, counting down.
GGCGTTGATCAGGCCGGCGGTCGAGATGATGGCCGTGCCGTGCTGGTCGTCGTGGAAGACCGGAATGTCCAGCAGGTCCTGCAGCTGGCTTTCGATCTCGAAGCATTCCGGGGACTTGATGTCCTCCAGATTGACGCCCCCCCAGGTGTCGCCGATGTTCTTCACCACGGTGATGAACTCGTCCGGGTCGGTGGTCTTCACCTCGACGTCGAAGCTGTCGACGTCGGCGAACCGTTTGAACAGGACCGACTTGCCCTCCATCACCGGCTTGGAGGCCATGTGGCCCAGGTTGCCCAGGCCCAGGATGGCGGTGCCGTTCGAGATCACGGCGACCAGGTTGCCCTTGGAGGTGTAGTCGTAGGCCTTGTCGACGTCGGCCGCGATCGCCAGCACCGGCACGGCCACGCCCGGCGAATAGGCCAGCGACAGGTCGCGCTGGGTCGCCATCGGCTTGATCGGCGCCATCGAGATCTTGCCCGGCGCGGGAAGGCGGTGGAAGTCCAGCGCGTCTTCGTCGGAGAAGGTCTGCTTGTCGGTCAGGTCGGGCATGTCGTTTGGGCGTTCCGGGCGCGTGGCCGCGCGTCTGCTATGGTCCCTTGTTCCTAGTGCGCAGGACCCGGCGGGACAACCGCCGACGCGAGGCGGCCTCCAAGCCCGGCGGAGCGGCCCCCGGACGGTCGGCGCGGCCGGCAGCGTGCGGAGAATGTGACCACGGCGCGAGAGAATGTGCGGATTTCCGCCCCCAGGCGTGTTCGGCGGGATCAGTCGACCGGACGGTCGGCGGGCGCGCCGATCCGGTCGAGGAAGGAGAAGAACGCGGCGCGCACCCGCTCGGGAGCCTCGACCTGCGGATAGTGGCCGACCCCTTCGAGCAAGGCGACGTCGGGGTTCGGGACCAGCTCGCGATAACGCGCGGCCATATGCGCGCCGGACACCGGGTCCAGCGGGCCGTTGATCAGCCGCAGCGGGACCTCCGCGGTCTGCAGCGCGCCGACCCAGCGGTCGCGGTGGCGGCGGCGGTCGAGGATGTAGCGGATCAGCTTGTGCGCGATGCGATCGCCGCCGTCGTGCGTCCATAGCGCCCAGAACGCGTCCAGTTGCGCCTGGGTCGGCGGCGTGTCCGAGCCGAACACGGCGCGCAGATTCGCGTCGAAGCGCTTGCGGCCGCCGAGACGGGCCGCCAGAGGACCCAGGGGTCCGAGCAGCAGCTTCTGCACGGGCCGCGCGCGGTGCGTCTCCGGAAAGAGGCCGCCATTCAGCAGCGTCACCGAGTTCAGGCGGACGCCGCGCCCTTCGGCATGCCGCGCCAGAAGCTCCTGCGCGACGCTCACGCCGTAGTCGTGCGCGAGCACATGCGTCTCCGCCACGCCCAGGGAGGCGAGCAGGGTCTCGTGCAGGTCGGCCTGATCCATCAGGTCGTAGTCGTAGGCGCGCGGCTTCGCGGACCAGCCGAAGCCGATCATGTCCAGCGCGATGACGCGACCGAAGCGCGCGCCGAGGGCGGGCCACAGGTCGGCGAAGTCCCACGATGCGGTCGGGAAGCCGTGGATGCAGATCAGCGTCGGGCCCGGCCCTCGCAGCTCGTCCACATAGAAGATCGGATGACCGCGGTGGCGGAACTCGCGCCCGCGGGCGCGCCAGTCGGCGAGCGAAAGGCTCATGGTCAGGCCGCTTCGATGCGGAGACCAAGGGGGAGGCGCGCGATCACAGCGCCAACGTCCCCGTCCGTTCGACCTCCACCGGGCCGGTCATTAAGACGTGGTCCGTGGCTTCGTCCCAGTCAATCGTCAGCCGCCCGCCGTCGACGTCCACCGTCGCGTGGCGGCCGGTGATCCCGCGCCGGGCCGAGGCGACCAGCGCGGCGCAGGCGCCGGTGCCGCAGGCCTTGGTCAGGCCCGCCCCGCGTTCCCACACCCGCAGCCGGACATGATCCGGCGACAGGGCGTGAACGAAGCCGACGTTCGCGCCCTCGGGGAACAGCGGATGATGCTCGATCAGCGACCCGGTTCCCCGCACGAACCCGTCGTTGGGCGCATGGTCCATGAAGAAGACCACGTGCGGATTGCCCATCGAGACCGCGCCGGGGGTGTGCAGCACCGGGTCGTCGATCGGCCCGACCTGCAGCTCGATGCCCCGGGTGTCCATGTCTTCGGCCAGCGGCACCTCGGTCCAGTCCAGCCGCGGGACCCCCATGTCGACGGTCACCTGGCCGTCGGCGGCGCGGCGCGCGGTGGTCAGCCCGCCCAGGGTGTCGATCGTCACGCTGTCCTTGCCGGTGGATTCCATCAGCACCCAACCGACGCAGCGCAGGGCGTTGCCGCAGGTCTCGACCATGCTGCCGTCCGCGTTCCACACCCGCATGAAGGCGTCGGCCCTGTCCGACGGCTCGATGGCGATCAGCTGGTCGCAGCCCTCCCCGGTCGTCCGGTCGGCGATGGCGCGCGCTGGTCGGCCGTCGGCTGGAACGGCGTCTCGAGCGCATTGACGACGACGAAGTCGTTGCCGGCGCCGTTCATCTTGAGGAAGGAACGGGTCATTTCCATTCGGATATAGCCCCGGCCTGGACCTGATGCGAGAGAACGGCGTTAAGCTGGGCCATGAGTCGCGCCGCGCCTGTCCCGGAAACCGATCCCCCCAAGGCCGAAGGCCTGCGCCTGCGCGCCCGGCTGCGCTACCTCTACCACGGCTCCTCGCCCCTGGCGGTGCGGTTCCGGCTGGCGGTCATCGTCGTCGACTTCGCCATCATCGGCTTCTTCCTGGCCACGCCGATCCTGCAGGAGGCCGGCCTGGTCTTCTATGTGATCGACTATCTGATCGCCGCGATCCTGACCCTGGATCTGGCGGGACGGGCCTATGCCCACACCGATCTGAAGGACTGGCTGAAGAAGCCCGCCACCTGGGTCGACCTGTTCATCCTGGCGACCTTGCTGTTCCCCAACGTGCTCGGCAATTTCGGCTTCCTGCGGCTGCTGCGCCTGTGGACCCTGCTGAACTCCGAGTTCTTCTGGCGGACGGTCGGCCACAAGTGGGATGACACGAGGGTCGAGGAGATCACCCGAGCGCTGGCCGCCCTGGTCACCTTCATCTTCGTGGTGACCGGCTTCGTCTATGCGACCTTCCGCGGCCACAACTCCGACATTCATGGCTATCTGGACGCGCTCTACTTCACCGTGGCGACCCTGACGACGACCGGCTTCGGCGACATCACCCTGCCTGGGGCCTGGGGCCGGATCCTGTCGATCGTGGTCATGCTGACCGGCATCACCCTGTTCCTGCGGCTGGCCCAGACCCTGTTCCGCCCCCACAAGGTCCGGCACGACTGCCCCACCTGCGGCCTGCAGAAGCACGACCCGGACGCCGTCCACTGCAAGGCGTGCGGCGAACTGCTCTGCATCCCCGACGAGGGGAACTGAGCTCACCTCTCCGTCGCCCTCCAGGCGATGGGAGGACAGACCGCGCAGCGGTCAGGAGGGACCGACGTCGGCCGTGGTCTTCAGAACTCCGATAACCCCTACCGGCGTCGCCTCACCTGGTCGTCGCTGACGCTCCGACCTGTCCTCTCCATTCGCCTCCGCGAATGGAGAGGTGATCGCGACCCCTGAAAGATGACAAAGCCGTAACCTTGGGCCGCGCCGCCTTGCGGGCGAATTCCTGAAAGTTAAGGTGCCGCCCGACCATTTTCGTCGGGGGACTGTCCAATGATCCGCACCGCCGCGCTCGCCGCGCTTCTCGCCTCCACCGCCCTTTCGAGCGCCGCCATGGCCCAGACCACAGCCCCCGCTCCCGCTCCGGCCGAAGCCGGCGGCGGCGGCTTCGCCACCTCCGACGCGACCGACCCCTACCTGTGGCTTGAGGAGGTCGAAGGCGAGCGGGCCATGGAGTGGGTCCGCGCCCACAACGAGCGTTCGCTGGGCGTGCTCCGCGGCGACCCCCGCTACGAGACCCTGCACCAGCAGGCGCTGGAGATCGTCCAGTCGCGCGACCGCATCCCCTCGCCGGGCTTCCGCCGTCAGGGCGACGGCGAAGTGATCGACAACTTCTGGCAGGACGCCACTCACGTCCGCGGCGTCTGGCGCACCACGTCGGTGGAAAGCTACGGGACCGCCGAGCCGCAGTGGGAGACCATATTGGACTTCGACGCCCTGGCGGCGGCCGAGGGTCAGAACTGGGTCTACAAGGGCTCCACCTGCCTGCCGCCCGAAGAGCGCCTGTGCCTGGTGTCGCTGTCCAACGGCGGCAAGGACGCGGTCACGATTCGCGAGTTCGACCGGCAAACCCGCCAGTTCGTGGAGGGCGGCTTCGTCCTGCCCGAGTCAAAGGGCGGGGCCACGTGGGTGGACGCCGACACCCTGCTGATCTCGCGTGACTTCGGCGAAGGCAGCCTGACCGATTCCGGCTATCCCCGCGTGGTCAAGATCCTGCGCCGCGGCCAGACGATCGACCAGGCCCAGACAGTGTTCGAAGGCCAGCAGACCGATGTCTCGGTGGGCGGCTACGTCCTGCGGGACGCCGACGGCGCGGCGAAGGCGACCCTGATCAACCGGGGCGTCAACTTCTACGAGGGCGAGACCTATCGGCTGAACGCCGACGGCACGACCACGAAGCTGGAACTGCCGGCCAAATCCAATATCAACGCCCTGGTCCAGGGCCAGCTGGTGGTCACCACCGATCAGGACTGGACCGCGCCGTCGGGGCAGGCGTTCAAGACCGGCGACGTCATCGCCTGGGACCTGGAGCGTTGGCTGGCCGATCCGGCCACGCGCGCCCAGCTGATCATCCGCCCGACGGACCGCCAGGCCATCGAGGGCATTTCGAACACCCGCAACAAGCTGATGGTCGCGCTGTACGACAACGTGCGCGGCTCGATCTACGCCTACACGCCCAACCCGTCGGGCGAATGGGGCCGCACGCGCCTGAACCTGCCCGAGAACGTCACCGTCGGCCTGGGTTCGGCCAGCGACCGGGACGACCGCGTCTTCGTGAGCGTGGCCGGTTATCTGAACCCATCCAGCCTGTACCTCGCCGACGCCGCCGACGCCTCGACCGAGGTGATGAAGTCCCTGCCGGCCAAGTTCGATGCGACCGGCATGGTCGTCGAGCAGTTCGAGGCCCGCAGCGCGGACGGGACCATGATCCCCTATTTCGTCGTCCATAAGGGCGACATGGCGCTGGACGGCTCCAATCCGACGCTGCTGTACGGCTACGGCGGCTACCAGAACTCGCTGCTGCCCGGCTATTCGGCCACGGTCGGCAAGCTGTGGCTCGAGCGGGGCGGCGTCTACGTCGTCGCCAACACCCGCGGCGGCGGCGAGTTCGGCCCCCGCTGGCACCAGGCGGCGCTGCAGCAGAACCGCCAGCGCGCGCACGAGGACTTCCAGGCCGTCGCCCTGGATCTGATCGCCCGCGACATCACCAGCCAGCCGCGCCTTGGGATCATGGGCGGCTCGCAGGGCGGCCTGTTCATGGGCGCCATGCTCACCCAGCGTCCGGACCTGATCAACGGCGCGGTCATCCAGGTGCCGCTGTTCGACATGCTGCGCTTCCACAAGCTTCTGGCCGGCGCCTCCTGGATCGCCGAGTACGGCAACCCGGACATTCCCGAGCAGCGCGCCTGGATCGAGCAGTACTCGCCTTACCAGCGCCTCGCCGCCGGCCAGCCCTATCCCGAGGTCTTCATCCACACCTCGACCAAGGACGACCGCGTCCATCCGGGCCACGCCCGCAAGGCCGCGGCGCGGCTGGAGGAGCTGGGCTATCCGGTCCTGTTCTACGAGAACACCGACGGCGGCCACGCGGCCGGCGCCAATCTGCAGGAGACGGCCCGCCGCCTGGCGCTGGAGTACACCTACCTCAGCCGCCGCCTGATGGATTCGCCGGCGCAGGAGTAGACCTGCATTCCTCCCCCTTGGGGGAGGGGGACCGCGAAGCGGTGGAGGGGCGCCTCCGCCGGTTCCGGTTCGAACACCCCTCCACTCTCCTTCGGAGGGTCCCCCTCCCCTGAAGGGGAGGAACTGATGAGCGGAGTTTAAGATGAACCGCCTGCTTCTGTCCGCCGCCATCCCGGCGCTCATGCTTGCGACCGCCCTTCCCGCCGCCGCCCAACGGGCCGACGGAGCCTCGGTCTCGGCTCCCGCGGGCCGCCCCGCCCCGCCCCATCTCCCAGCCGACCTGACGCCCGCCGGCGTTCGCGCCGCCGACGACCATCTGGCGCTCGAGGAGGTCAACGGCGCCGAGGCCATGGCCTTCGTCGCGGCCGAGAACCAGGCCAGCCTGACGGCCCTGGCCGGCGATCGCCGCTATGAGACCTTCCGCCAGCAGGCGGAGGCGATCCTGACCGCCACCGACCGCATTCCGGCCCCGTCCTTCCTGGGCGAGGGGATCGGCAACTTCTGGCAGGACGCGGCCAATCCCAAGGGCGTCTGGCGGCGCACGACGCTGGAGGGGTACCGCTCGGCCGACACGCCGTGGGAGACCCTGCTGGACATCGACGCCCTGTCCCGCGCGGAAGGCCGCGACTGGGTCTGGAAGGGCGCCAGCTGCCTGGCGCCGGACGAGACCCGTTGCCTGATCAGCCTGTCGGACGGCGGCAAGGATGCGGTGGTGGTCCGCGAGTTCGACACCACGACGAAATCGTTCGTGGACGGCGGCTTCGTCCTGCCCGAGGGCAAGCACCGGATCAGCTGGCTGGACCGCGACACCCTGCTGGTCGCCACCGACTTCGGCCCCGGCACCCTGACCGAGTCGGGGTATCCCTTCATCATCAAGTCGCTCAAGCGCAGCCAAGACCTGGCGGCCGCGACGGAGATCTATCGCGGCGACCAGTCCGACGGCGGCTACGGCGTCTCCGCGTCCGTCTATCGTGACAAGGACGGGGGCGTCGAGGCGGTGATCATCAGCCGTCCGCTGGACACCTTCCGTTCGGAAACCTGGGAGTTGGTGGACGGCCGCGCGGTTCGCCTGAAGCTGCCCCAGCGCGTATCGATCCACGGAACCAGCGGCGGCCTGCTGATCTTCTCGCCAGAGGAGGCCTGGACGCCCGCCGGGATCGAGTACGCCGCCGGATCGTTGCTGTCCTTCCATCCGGCGATGCTGCGCGAGGGCTCCGACGTCGTCATCAGCAACCAGGCGCAACAGATCTTTACGCCGACCGCGCGCCAGTCCATCGCCGATGTCGCCGTCTTCTCGGACCGGGTCGCGGTCACGATCAACGACAATGTCCGCGGTCGGCTGTCGATCTTCGGCAATACCGGCGAGTGGGGCTGGCGCGAGCGCCGGGTGGCGGTGCCCGACAACAGCGCGGTCTCCCTGGGCGACAGCTCCAAGGGCCGCGCCGAGGTGTTCGTCTCGTCGCAGAACTTCCTCACCCCGCCGACGCTCGGACTGCTCGACGTCGATTTCACCATCGATCGGAGGGGCCCGTCCGGCCAGGCGGCCGATGCGCCAAACGGCATTGTCCAACTGCGGTCCGCCCCCGCCAAGTTCGACGCCTCGACGCATGTGACGGAACAGTTCGAGGCGACCTCGTCGGACGGGACGAAGATTCCCTATTTCGTCACCCGCCCGCGCGAGATGACCGGCCCGGCCCCGACCATCCTGTTCGGCTACGGCGGCTTCCAGGTCAGCTTCCCGCCCGCCTACAAGCCGGAGATGGGCAAGCTGTGGCTCGAGAACGGCGGCGTCTTCGTTCAGGCCAACATCCGCGGCGGCGGCGAGTTCGGCCCCGCCTGGCATCAGGCGGTGCTGAAAGAGCATCGGCAGCTGGCCTTCGACGACTTCGCGGCCGTCGCCCGCGACCTGCAGGCGCGCGGCGTCACCTCGCCCCGTCGCCTGGGCATCTACGGCCGTTCGAACGGCGGGGTGCTGACCTCGGTCTCGATCACCCAGCACCCGGAACTGTTCAACGCCGCGGTCATCGAAAGCCCGCTGATCGACATGCTGCGCTATCACGAGCTGCCGGCCGGGGCCTCCTGGATCGGCGAGTACGGCGACCCGCGCATTCCTGAGGAGGCGGCGTACATCGCCGACTATTCGGCCTATCAGCGGCTTCGTCCGGGCGCGGACTACCCTCGCGTCTACATCACCACCAACACCCGCGACGACCGCGTCCATCCCGGCCATGCACGCAAGTTCGCCGCCCGCCTGGGCGACATGGGCTACGACCATCTCTACTACGAGGAGACCGCCGGCGGTCACTCCAACGACGCCGACCCGGTCGCCAACGCCCGCCGGTGGGCCCGCCATTACGTCTATCTGAGCCAGCAGCTGATGGACTGAGGGGGCGCGGCCGACAGATGTGGCTGAAAGTGGTTAGTGGCTAGTGATTAGTGGCTGGACCGCGCGTGAACCTGGGCTGGCGGGCCCTCCGTCAGCTCCGACAACCACTAATCACTAGCCACTAACCACTAACCACTTTGCGCCCGCCGACCCCGCCCAACTTGGCTCGGCCACCGGCAGCGTCAGGCCGGCTCCAGCGCCTTGGCCTTCTTGGGCTTGGCCGCCTTGGCCGGCTTCGCCGGCTTTTCGGCCTTGGCGGGCTTGTCCGCCTTCCGGGCCAGCTTCTCGGCCTTCTTGATCTCGCGGGCGGCCTTCTTGGCCGCCTTGGCCTCGGCCTTGGCCTTGACCGGAGCGGCGTCGGCCTCGCCGGCCAGTTCGGCCAACAGGTCCAGGAAGCCGTCGCGTTTGCCCTTGGGCAGCAGGGCCATGATCCGCTTGTCCGCCGCCTCGACCTTGGGCCGGGCCGCCTCCAGCGCCGCCTCGCCCGCGGTCGACAGGCGCACCGCCTTGGCGCGGGGCGTCCAGCGTCGACTTCTCGCGGTCCAGCAGGCCCTTGGTGGTCATACGGGCGACCAGGTCCGCCAGGGTCGAGCGGTCGATGCCGGTGGCCCGCACCAGGTCGGTCTGGGTCAGGCCCGCCTTGTGGCTGACCGCCTCCAGCACCGCGAACTGGCGCTGGGTCAGGCCGTCCGGACCCGTCTCTTCCGAATAGATGTCGAGCGCCAGCTGCAGCACGCGGTGCATCAGGTGGCTGGGGGAGGCCCCGAGGCCTCCGGTGCGCTTGGACTTGTTGCCGGACTTGACCATGAACCGTATCCCCTCGGCTGCTGCGGTACAGCTAGCAGCCGCATTTTACGGTTTGACGACGGACGATACCCGTCCGGTCAAAGCCCGGTGTCCGGCGACTCGGGCCGGACCGGCTCTTCGTCCTTGATCAGATGCTTCATGATGAAGAACACCTGCCAGATCCCGAAGGCGGCCGAGGCCAGCCACAACCCGCCGCGGAACGCCACCCAGGTGTCGTCCGGCTGGGTGCGCCAGACGATCTCGTTCACGACCGCGACGGCGGCGAAGTAGAGGCCGTAGCGCATCGTCAGCCCGCGCCAGCCCGTGTCGGTGATCTTGATCGCCTCGCCGAGCAGATATTTGAACGGATATCGCCGCAGCGGCAGCGAGCCCAGCAACACCACCGCCAGCAGACCGTTCTGGATCGTCAGCTTGATCTTCAGCAGCGTCGGATCATGGAACACCAGCGTCAGCACGCCGAAGATCAGGGCGAATCCCCCCGTCAGCAACGGCAGGGGCGCCAGCCGCTTCTCCACGACATAGCCGACGATCAGCGCCAGGGCCGAGGCGCCGACCAGCACCCAGGTCGCCTGGACCAGGGCTTCCTGCCCGTCCAGGCCGCGCGCGAAGCGGTTCACCGCATAGGCGGCCATGAAGGCCAGCAGCGCGCCGAAGTCGACGGCTTGCCGGATGTTGGAGCCCCGGCGCTCGTCGCCGGTCTTGGCCTCGGTCATGCTTGGTCCTCAAGTCCCACCAGCGACCGGGAGAAGGCGCGGGCGTCGAAGGGTTGCAGGTCGTCCACGCCCTCGCCCACGCCGATCAGCTTGATCGGAGCGTCGGACGCCTGGGCGACCGGCACCAGCACGCCCCCGCGCGCGGTGCCGTCCAGCTTGGTCATCACCAGGCCGGACACATAGGCCGTCCGGCCGAAGATCTGCTCCTGGGCCAGGGCGTTGCGTCCCACGGTGGCGTCGAGCACCAGAAGCGTCTCGTGCGGCGCCTCGGGATCGACCTTCTTCAGCACGCGAACGATCTTCAGCAGCTCGTCCATCAACTGCTGCTTGTTCTGAAGGCGTCCGGCGGTGTCGATCAGGACGACGTCGAACCCTTCCGCCTTCGCGCGGGTGTAGGCGTCGAACGCCAGCCCGGCGGCGTCCGCGCCGTCGCGGCGGCTCTCGAACGTGGCTCCCGCCCGCTCGGCCCAGACCTTAAGCTGCTCGCGCGCCGCGGCGCGGAAGGTGTCGCAGGCGACGATCATCACCTTGGCGCCCTGGCCGGTCAGGTCCGAGGCGATCTTGCCCAGGGTCGTGGTCTTGCCCGAGCCGTTGACCCCCACGAACAGGGTCACGAAAGGACGCGGTCCCGACAACGGCTCATATCGGGCTTCGTGGTTCGTCAGCTCGGCGGCGACCGCCTCGGCCAACGCCTCCTTGACCTCGCGCTCGCCGGCGCCCGCCCCAAACCTCAAGTCGCGGAAACGTTCGACGATCCGGTCGGTCGCCGCCGGGCCCAGGTCGCTCTCCAGCAGATGCTCTTCCAGCCCCTCCAGCGCCTTCTCGCTCAGCGGCTCCTTCACGAAGGTGGCGACGACCTGTTCGGTCATCTGCTTGGAGGAACGGCTCAGGCCTTCGGTGAGCCGGGAGAACCAGCCTTTTTTCGGCGCATCGGTCATGATCTCGGCTTAGCGGGTTCACTCGGCAAAATCACGCGATCTGAGAAATTCCCGCATCTCGCAAAGCCGCTCATCCCCGCGAAGGCGGGGACCCGGTTCTTTGGTGGACCAGTTTAGGCCTATATGAGCAAAACCGGCGGTCCAGGCCGCCGGCGGCTTAGCTCTCACTGGGTCCCCGCCTTCGCGGGGATGAGCGGAAGAATCGATGGCAGACTCCCACGCGTCCATTCGCCGGCGCCCACGGCTTCGTGCGCGTCGCCGCGCGACCCCCGTGGTCCATACCGCCGATCCGGCCGCGAACGCCCAGGAGCATATCGCCCTGATCCGGCGAGCGGGCGAACAGGGCGTGGACCTGATCGTCTTCCCCGAGCTCAGCCTGAGCGGCTACGCGATCGACGACCTGCTGATGCAGGAGACTCTCCTGGACCAGGTCGAGGAGCAGGTCGCGGCCCTGGCCGAAGCCGCCGACCAGGCCGGCGTGATCGCGGTGATCGGCGCGCCGCTGCGCAACGGCGACGCCCTCTACAACTGCGCCGTGGTCTTGGGATCGGGCTCGGTGCTGGGCGTCACCCCCAAGACCTACCTGCCCAACTATCGGGAGTATTACGAGAAGCGCTGGTTCGCGCCGGCGGCCAGCCGGGCCGAGGATTCCGTCCTGGTGAACGGCGAGACGGTCGATTTCGCCCCCGGCCTGATCTTCGAGGCGACGAACCGGCCGGGCTTCGTCTTCGCGGTCGAGATCTGCGAGGACTTCTGGGCGCCGCAGCGCCCTCGACCCGGGCGGCCCTGGCCGGAGCCCGCATCCTGCTGAACCTGTCGGCCTCCAACATCGTCATCGGCAAGGCCGACGAGCGCGCCCTGCTCTGCGCCAGCCAGTCGGCGCGCACGCTTTCGGCCTATGTCTTCGCCGCGTCCGGATGGGGCGAGAGCACCACCGACCTGGCCTGGGACGGACAGGCCACGATCCACGAGCTGGGCGTCAGGCTGGCCGAGGGGGAGCGGTTCTCGCTGGAGAGCCATCTGACCGTCGCCGACGTCGACGTCGCCCGGATCGGGCTGGACCGGCTGCGCAACGGCACCTTCGCCGACTGCGCCCGGGCCGAGGGTGAACCCGCGACGGTCGTCCCGTTCGAGGCGCCCGCCGGGCCCGCGACCGACCTGATCCGTCCGCTGGACCGCTTCCCCTTCGTGCCGGACGATCCCGCCCGCCTGGACCAGGACTGCTACGAGGCGTTCAACATCCAGGTCCAGGGCCTGATGCGCCGGCTGAAGGCGACCAACGGCGAGCGGGTCGTGATCGGCGTTTCCGGCGGCCTGGACTCGACCCAGGCCCTGCTGGTCGCCTGCCGCGCCTTCGACCGGCTGGGCCTGCCGCGCACGGGCATTCTCGGCTACACCATGCCGGGTTTCGCCACCTCCGAGGGCACCAAGTCCAACGCCTGGGCCCTGATGAACGCCCTGGGGGTCACCGGCGCCGAGATCGACATCCGGCCGACCGCCATGACCATGTTCGAGGGAATCGGCCATCCCTTCGCCAAGGGCGAACCGGTCCACGACATCACCTTCGAGAACGTCCAGGCGGGTCTGCGCACCGATTATCTGTTCCGCCTGGCCAACCAGAACGGCGCCTTCGTGCTGGGCACCGGCGACCTGTCGGAGCTGGCGCTGGGCTGGGCCACCTACGGCGTCGGCGACCACATGAGCCACTACAACGTCAACGGCGGGGTGGCGAAGACGCTGATGCGGCACCTGATCCGCTGGGTCGCCGACCGGGCCGTGGTCGGGGAGGCGGCGGTGCCGACGCTTCGGGGCATCCTGGCCACCGAGATCTCGCCCGAACTGGTGCCGGCCAAGGACGGCAGGATCCAGTCGACGGAAGGGACCGTCGGCCCTTATGCGCTGAACGACTTCTTCCTGTTCTACGTCACCCGCTTCGGCCTGAAGCCGTCCAAGGTCGCCTTTCTGGCGCACCAGGCCTGGCAGGACGCCTCGCAAGGCCAGTGGCCCGCCGGAACCCCGGACGCCGAGAAGGTCGAATACGACCTGGCGACCATCAAGCACTGGCTGCGGAAGTTCCTGGTGCGCTTCTTCCAGACCAGCCAGTTCAAGCGCTCGGCCGTGCCGAACGGGCCGAAGGTCGTCACCGGCGGCTCGTTGTCCCCCCGCGGCGACTGGCGCGCCCCGTCGGACGCGACGGCCAGGGTCTGGCTCGACGAGCTGGAAGCCAACGTTCCGGACGCGTGAAGTGGTTAGTGGTTGGTGGTTGCTGGATCATTGCAGGCGTGCAGTCGGCAAGGCGCAAACCGCATCAACCACCAATCACTAGCTACCAACTCCTCGCTTCACGGCAGCTCGCTGAGGAACGGGAAGATCGCCGCCTTGGCCTCGGGTTCGTCCAGCATGGGCGCATGTCCCACGCCAGGGACCTCGACGAAATCCATCCTGGGCGCGCGCTTGCGCATCTTGGCCGCGATCTTCTCGCTGAGCAGGTCCGAGGTCTGCCCCCGGACCAGCAGCACCGGCCGGCCCTTGGTCAGGCGGCCGAACATCGGCCACAGGTTCGGGACAAGCGCCTTGGCGCCCGCGGCCTTGATCGGCACGGCGATGTCGGGGTCGTAGTCCAGGACCGGCGCGCCCTCGGTCCCTTCGCGGAAGGTCCGGCGGGCGAAGGCCGCCCAGTCGGCGTCGGTGTAGTGAGGGAAGGCGATCTCGTTGATCCGCTTGGCGTAGGCGGCCGCGTCGGCCCAGCCCGGCGTGTCCACCGGCTGGCCGGAATAGGCGGCGATGCGCGCCAGCCCTTCCTTGGCCACCTCGGGGCCCACATCGTTGATGACGGCGCCGGCGATCACCTTGGACCGGATGGCGGCCAGGGCCATGGTGATCAGCCCGCCCATCGAGGTGCCCACGAAGACGGCGCGCTCGATCCCCGTCTGCTGAAGAAGGGCCAGCACGTCCTGGGCGTAGGTCGCCGGCTGATAGGTCATCGGGTCGGGCGCGCGGTCCGACTGGCCTCGCCCGCGCACGTCGATGGCCAGCACCCGGCGGCCGGCGGCGGCGATCAGGGGGGCGATGCCCTCGAAGTCGGCGGCGTTGCGCGTCAGCCCGTGGATGGCGATGACCGGCAGCTTGGCCGGCCCCGACGCCGCCGCATAATCCCGGGCGTGCAGGCTCAATCCGTCTGCGGTCGTCCAGCGGCGGTCGGCGTAGGCGGTCATGCGGAACTCCTCGGGCGAGACGAATCTATTTCATCACCAGAGGAAATGCGACGCGCCTCGGGTTTGCACGAGGCTATGCCGGGCCGAACCTGAACGCTCAGTGACCGAGCAGGTCGCGCACGAAGACATCCAGATCGCCGCCCTCGAACAGGAAACCGGGCACGCCGGCGCGCCGCGCGGCCTCCATGTCCGACGGCTGGTCGCCGATCATGAAGCTTCGGGCCGGATCGATCCCGTGTTCGGCGATGGCCCGCAGGATCATCCCCGGATTGGGCTTTCGATCCGGATGGTCGGGATGGATGTAGGCCTCCACCACGCCCAGCGAATGGTATGGACAGGCGTAGACCGCGCCGATCCGCCCGCCGGCCAACGCCAGGCGGCGCACGATCAGATCGTTGAAGGCGTGCATCTGCTGCTCGGTGAACAGCCCGCGCGCCACTCCCGACTGATTGGTGACGATCACGCACAGATAGCCGAGCCGGTTCAGGCGACGCACCGCCTCGCCCGCGCCGGGCGTCATGCGCAGGTGGGATTCGAGATGGGGATAGCCCGTGTCCTCGATCAACACGCCGTCGCGGTCGAGGAACACGGCGGGGACGCCGATCGACATGGCTTTGGGGGATAGGCGCCCGGCCGTCTCGTTGCAATCCCTCACCCGAAGTGACCCGTTGCGATTTGCCGCGAACGGGCGTGATTTGTTAGGGAGCGCCCCACCCGACGGGCGCATTCGTCTCGCGCCGTCCGCCCGCGCTTCCGCGACCGGAGACCTCCGCCATGACCATTCCCTTCATCGATCTTCAAGCCCAGCGTCTGCGTCTGAACGGCAAGATCGAAGCCGCCGTCCAGGACGCCGTGGTCGGCGGCGCCTGGGTCATGGGTCCCCAGGTGCGCCAGTTCGAGACCGATCTGGCCGCCTTCGGCCAGGCGAAGCATGCGCTCGGCTGCGCCAACGGCACCGACGCCCTGGCCCTGCCGCTGATGGTCTGGGGGATCGGCCGCGGCGACGCCGTCTTCGTGCCCAGCTTCACCTTCGCCGCCACCGCCGAGATCGTGCCGTGGTTCGACGCCGAGCCGGTGTTCATCGACGTCGATCCCAAGACCTACAACATGGATCCCGGCCATCTGGAGGCCGCCATCGAGGCGACCCTCGCCGAGGGCCGGCTGAAGCCCCGGGTGGTCATCGCCGTGGACCTGTTCGGCCAGCCGGCCGACTATCCAGCCATCAAGGCGATCTGCGACAAGCACGGCCTGAAACTGATCTGCGATTCGGCCCAGGGCTTCGGCTGCACGATCGACGGCGAACACCCGTTGAAGTGGGCCGACATCACCACGACCAGCTTCTTCCCCGCCAAGCCCCTGGGCTGTTACGGCGACGGCGGCGCGGTCCTGACCAATGACGACGAACTGGCCCAGCTGATCGATTCGATCCGCGTGCACGGCAAGGCGGTGGGGGTCGACCTGGACGGCAAGACCTTCGACCACGACCCCAAATACCTGAACATGCGCATCGGCCTGAACAGCCGCCTGGACACCATCCAGGCCGCCGTCCTGATCGAGAAGCTGAAGGTCTTCGGCGAAGAGATCGAATGGCGCAACCGGATCGCGGCCCGCTACAACGACCTGCTGCGCCCCCATGTCGCCGCCGTGCCGGACGTGCCGGCCGGGAACGTCTCCAACTGGGCCCAGTACACGATCGAGCACGACGACCGCGACGGGCTGGCCGCCCACCTGAAGGACCAGGGCGTGCCGACGGCGGTCTATTATCCGATCCCGCTACACCTCCAGCCGGCGTACGGCATGTATCCGCGAGGCCCGCAGGGCCTGCCGGTGACCGAACGGCTGATGGACCGTGTCATCAGCCTGCCGATGCACTCGGACCTGGACGAGGCGACCCAGGATCGCGTCATCGCCGCCGTCGCCAGCTTCAAGGGATAGTCGATGAGCCCGCACCAGACCCCGCTCAAGTTCGGCGTCGCCGGCGTCGGCGTGATGGGCCGCAACCATGCCCGCGTGCTCAGCGACATCCGGGACGTCGAGCTGGCGGCCGTCTTCGATCCCGACGAGGCGACCGCCTCGGGGATCGCCGCGCTCTACGACGCCCGGGCCTTCACCTCGGCCCAGGACTTCGTGGCCGCCGGCCTGGACGCCGCCGTGGTCGCCACGCCCAACCGGCACCACGCCGACCTTTCGGTGGCCCTGCTGGAGAAGGGCGTCCACGTCCTGGTCGAAAAGCCCATCGCCGCCACGGTGCCCGACGCCCGGCGCATCATCGACGCCGCCAGGGCCAACGACCGGGTGCTGATGGTCGGCCAGGTCGAGCGCTTCAATCCGGCGGTCGAGGCCGTCAAGCGCGCCATCGACGGCGACGACATCATCTCGATACAGATCACCCGCGTCGGCCCCTTCCCGCCCCGCATGGGCGAGGTCGGGGTGGTCATCGACCTGGCGGTGCACGACATCGACATCATCCGCCACCTGACCGACTCGGAGATCGTCGAGGTCCAGCCCCAGATCGCGCGTACCCGCGCCGAGCGCGAGGACACCGCCCTGCTCCAGTTCCGACTGGAAAACGGCGCCATCGCCCATATCACCACCAATTGGGTCACGCCCTACAAGGTCCGCACCCTGCAGGTCGCCACCCAGAACAAGTTCGTCGTGGCCGATCTGATGACCCGCCAGGTCACCGAATATTTCGGCCAGCAGCCCGACGGCAGCTATTCCACCCGCGGCGTCATGAGCTGGCCCGCAGAGCCGCTCAAGAAGGAGCTCGAGGCCTTCGCCCACGCCATCCGCACCGGCGAACCCCCGGCCGTCACCGGCGAGGACGGGCTGAAGAACCTCGAAGTGGCCCTGAGGTGCCTGGGGGAATGAACCTCGATCCGGCGGTTCTCGAGAACGCCTTCGTCCGGTTGGAGCCGTTCGAGGACCGCCACAAGGAGCCGTTGCGCGCGGCCTGCGACGCCGATCCCGACCTGTGGCCCACGCTCTACTACACCTCGCTGGGCGGCGATCGGTTCGACGGCGGCTGGGACGCGATCCGCAAGCAGCAGGCCAAGGGCTGGCGCCTGCCCTTCGCGGTGATCCATCGCGGCGAGGTCGTGGGTCTGTCGACCTTCCTCGACATCCAGCCGGCCAACCGTACCGCCGAGATCGGCACGACCTACTACCGACCCGACGCTCGGGGCGGACCGGTCAATCCGGCGGCCAAGCGGCTCCTGCTGGAGCACGCCTTCGCCTGTGGAGCCCAGCGGGTCTCGTTCCAGGTCGACTCGATCAACGCCCGCAGCCGCGCGGCCATGGCCAAGCTGGGGGCGCGCCAGGATGGAATCCTGCGCAACGACAAGGTCACCTGGACCGGCCGCGTCCGCTCGTCGGTGGTCTTTTCCGTCCTGGCCGAGGAATGGCCGCCCATCCGCGACAGTCTCGACGCCAGGCTTGCGGCCTTCACCGCGGCCTAGTCCCGGTCCAGGTCCTTGTTCAGCACCAAGGAGGTCGTCACGTCGGCCACGGCCTCCAGGGCGGCGATGGCGTCCCGGGCGCGGTTGATCTCGATGGTCCCCACGCCGACGAGCTCCACCAGAAGGTCGATCTCGCCCGCCAAGGAATAGCAGCGGACCACCTCGGGCCGGGCGCAGATCGCGGCCACCGCCTCCAGGTCCGGCGTCGCCCTTAGCCGCACGAACAGCACCGCCGAGACCTGGCCCGGCTGGGCGATCTGGATCGTCACCCGGCGGATCACGCCGGAGGCCTTCAGCCGCACGATCCGGTCGCGCACGCTGGACGCCGACAGGCCCACCGCCGCGGCCAGCGCCTTCAGCGGGCGGTCCGCGTCCTCGCGCAGAAGGGCGATCAGCCGCCGGTCCAGGTCGTCCATCGCCCCAACCTGAAAACGAACGGCCGATTCCGCAAGAACAACGGAAGGCGAAACGGCCGCGGCCCGCCATCCTGCGCGTGACATCCATCCCGAGGAGCGCGCCATGCAACGCCGAGACTTCCTGATCCTGACCGCCGGCGCCGCGGCCTGCGCGCCCTCTCCCGCCGCGAGCCAGACCATGCAGATCCGCCCCATCAGCCCGACCCCGGGAACCGCCTACGCCGAGGCCTTCGAGGTCTCGCATCCGAACCGCCTGCTGTTCGTCTCGGGCCAGGTGCCGCAGGTCCAGGGTCAGCCGATACCGCCGGACTACCGCGATCAGTACCGCCTCGCCTGGTCCAACGTCGAACGGCAGCTGAAGGCCGCGGGCATGACCTTCGACAATCTGGTCAAGGCGACCATCTTCCTGTCCGACCGGGCGCTGATCGAACAGAGCACGGGCCTCAGAGCCGAGATCCTGGGCGACCGCACCCCGGCCATCACCATCGTCATCGTCGGCATCTACGACGCCGACTGGCTGCTGGAGATCGAGGCCGTGGCGGCGGCCTAGGCCGCCGTCATCTGCATCGACAGCCATTCCGCGATCAGGGCCGGCTTCTCGCCGCCGTCGATCTCGACCGTCAGCTCGTGCTTGATCAGCCAGCGGCCGCTCCCCTTGTCCTCGGCGGACAGCAGTTTGAACCGGCCGCGGACCTTGGAGCCGGCCGGCACGGGGGCCAGGAAACGCAGCTTGTCGAAGCCGTAGTTGACGCCCATCACCACCCCCTCCAGCCGCTCGACGGCGTCGTAGGACATGGCCGAAGCCAGGCTGAGGGTCAGGAAGCCGTGCGCGATCGTGCCGCCGAAGGGCGTCTGTTTCGCCAGGTCCGGGTTCACGTGGATGAACTGCCAGTCTTCCGTCGTGTCGGCGAAGGCGTCGATCTTGGCTTGGTCGATCAGGAACCAGCGCGAGACGCCGACCTCGGTCCCGATCAGCGGTTCAAGTTCGGAGGGTTTCGGCATGATCAGGCTCCCGGAACGAAACGATCTTCGATGATGGCGGAAAACAGCGCCGGGTCCACATTGCCGCCGGACAGGACCACGGCGGTGACGCGGTCCCGCGCATCCACCCTGCCCGCAAGCAGCGCCGCCAGGGAGACCGCGCCGCCCGGCTCGACCACCAGCTTCAGCACCTTGAAGGCGTAACGCACCGCCTCGGCCACCTCGGCGTCCGACACCGTCTCGACCCGGTCCACACGGCGGTTGATCGGGAAGGTCAGCTCGCCGGGCCGGTCGGTCATCAGGGCGTCGCAGATGGTGCCCTTGGCCGGCGCGTGGGTCAGCCTTTCGCCCGCGGCGACCGACAACTGGAAGTCGTTATAGTCGCGCGGCTCCACAGCCACGACCGGGGCATCCGGCGCGAGGGCCGCCATCGACAGATTGATTCCCGCGATCAGCCCGCCCCCCGAGGCGCCGCAGACCAGCTGGTCCAAGGCCGCGCCCGCGTCCTTCGCCTGCTCGACGATCTCCAGCCCGGTGGTGCCCTGGCCCTCGATGACGAAGGGGTCGTCGAACGGACGCACCAGCACCGAACCGCGGGTCGCGGCGATCTCCTCGCCGATGGCCTCGCGGCTCTCGTTGTAGCGATCGTACAGCCGGACCTCGCCGCCGAAGGCGATCACCCCCTCGACCTTCACCTTGGGGCTGTCCGCGGGCATGACGATGATGGCCGAGGTCCCCGTCATCCGGGCCGCGCAGGCCACCGCCTGGGCATGGTTGCCGGACGAATAGGCCACCACCCCCCGCTTCAGCTCGTCGGCCGTCAGCCGGCTGATCCGGTTGTAGGCGCCGCGGAACTTGAAAGCCCCCGCGCGCTGCAGGTTCTCGGCCTTCAGCAGGACCCGGCCGCCGACCTGTTCGTTGAGCGCGGGGCTTTCGATCAGGGGCGTGCGGACGGCGTGGCCCAGAAGCTGGCGGGCGGCGTCCCGGACGCCCTCGAAGGAAGCGGTGTGCATGAGGCGAGCCTAGCCATTCCTCCCCTGAAAGGGGGAGGGGGGGGACCGCGAAGCGGTGGAGGGGGCGCCGGGGACCGCGCTCGCTTTGACTG
>NZ_JBNFOJ010000004.1:0-23974 GCF_057364705.1 Brevundimonas sp. CURTG3B2_SDJG | reverse complement strand
GCCGGCGAGGCCCGCGGGAACCCCGCCGCCGCCGCCCGAACCGGACCCGCCGAAGGCGATGGTCAACCGGAACCTGGAACGCGCGCGCTCCGCGCTGTTCTCGGAGGTGGAAGGCGCGCTGGACGGTCAGCCGCAGGCCCGGCTGCGCCTCTCCGAGAGCGGCGAGCGGGTGGTGTCCGTCTCCATCCCGGTCAGCCATGTGGAGCAGGCGCTGGGGGTGCTGACCCTCGAAGCCGGCGACGTCGACCAGACGCTGGACGCCCAACGGCGAGCGCTGATGCCTTTCGCCCTGGTGGCCCTGGGGGTGTCGCTGCTGTCCTCGCTGCTGCTGCACCTGTTCGTGGCGCGGCCGGTGATGCGGCTGTCGGCGGCGGCCGACGAGGTGCGGCTGCAGCGCGCCCGTGCGATCTCCCTGCCGGACCTGGAGGGACGGAAGGACGAGATCGGCGACCTGGCCCGGTCGCTCGAGACCATGACCGAGACGCTGTCGGCGCGGATGGACGCCATCGAGGCCTTCGCCGCCGACGTCAGCCACGAGATCAAGAATCCGCTGACCTCGATCCGTTCGGCGCTGGAGACCCTGCCCCTGATCAAGACCGAGGCTCAGCGCGAAAAGCTGACGATGCTGCTGCAGCAGGACGTGCGCCGTCTGGATCGATTGATCACCGACATCTCGAACGCCTCGCGCCTGGACGCCGAGTTGAACCGCGACCGGCCCCGGGCGGTGGATCTGACCACCCTGCTGACCGAGATCGTCGGAGTCTACGAGGCGGGCCGCAAGCCGGGCGAGGCGCGGGTCCGGTTCGATCCGCCCCCCGGCGACCGGGCGATCATCGTCGGCCGCGACGGTCCGCTGGGCCAGGTCTTCCGCAACCTGATCGACAACGCCCGCTCCTTCAGCCCGGCTGGCGGCGAAGTCCGTCTGACGCTGCTCCGCGACGACCTGGACCCCGACCGCCCCATCCGGGTCCGGATCGAGGACGATGGACCGGGGATCCCGGCCGAGAACCTGGAGACGGTGTTCGAACGGTTCTACACGTCGCGGCCTCGCGGCGCGGCGTTCGGAACCAACTCCGGACTGGGCTTGTCGATCGTGCGTCAGATCGTCGAGGCCCATAACGGCCGTGTCTGGGCGGAGAACCGCACCGATGCGGCCGGGACGACCCACGGAGCCCGCTTCGAGGTCGCCCTGCCGGCGACGGGACGGCGGCCGTGAGCGCCCAACCGACCCACGCCACGGTGGTGGCCCAATGGACCCCGGGGCGAGGCTGGCGGGCCGCGCTGCTGTCGGGCCCGCCCGGCGTCGGCAAGAGCGACCTGGCCTTGCGACTGATCGGCGCCGGCTGGCGGCTGGTCTCGGACGACTATGCCCATGTGTTCGCCTCGGGAGGCGGACTTTACGCGATCGCGCCCGACACGATCGCGGGGCGGATCGAGGCGCGGGGCGTCGGCGTATTGCCCGCCTGCGCCTTGGGCGTCGTGCCGGTCGCCCTCGCCGTGGCGCTGTCGCATGACGCTGTCGAACGCCTGCCGGAAGCCGAGGCGGCCCTCTTCGACGGGGTCTCGATTCCGCTGATCAGGCTCGACCCACGGGAGGCTTCGGCGGGTGAAAAGGTCGCGGCCGCGCTCGCCGCGCTTTAACCCGACGCGGAGTTGGGCTATTCCGCGCGGCTTGCGGTCCGCTGAGGAGCGGCCGGGACGCGGGGGCGCGAGTTGGTGAAGCCTTCATGATCGGGCTGGTGATCGTCACCCACGGGGGACTGGCCTCGGAATTCCTGTCCGCCATGGAGCATGTGGTGGGGCCCCAGCGCGGGGTCGCGGCCATCTGCATCGGACCCGAGGACGACATGGAGCGCCGCCGGCGCGACATCGTCGACGCCGCGCGCGCGGTCGACGACGGCGACGGCGTCATCCTGCTGACCGACATGTTCGGCGGCACGCCATCCAATCTGGCCATCTCGGTGATGGAGGAGACCCACGCCGAGGTCATCGCCGGCCTGAACCTGCCCATGCTGATCAAGCTGGCCAGCGTGCGGGTGCGCGAGCCGCTGGAGACCTGCGTGGCCCACGCCCAGGACGCCGGCCGCAAATACATCTCGGTCGCCAGCTGGGTGCTGCAGGGCGAGAAATGACGACCACGGCCAGCGCGACCGCGAACATCTGCAACACCCGCGGCCTGCACGCCCGCGCGAGCGCCAAATTCGTCAAGCTGGCCTCGGGCTTCGACGCCGAAGTCCACGTCACCCGCGACGGCGTCACCGTCAACGCCCTGTCGATCATGGGCCTTCTGATGCTGGGCGCCGGCAACGGCTGCACCATCGACATCGCCGCCGAGGGCGCCGAGGCCCAGGCCGCGGTGGACGCCCTTCTGGACCTGGTGGCGCGGCGCTTCGACGAAGGCGAATAACGCCGGTTGACGACGGCGCTCGGATAGGTTGATCTCGGGCCCCGGCGACCGCGGTCCGCCGCGGCGCCGCTCGCCTTCGCTCTCGCGGCGGGGGACCAGCCGATGCCTCGGTATCAGTTTCTCAGACACCGCATCCCGGCGGCCGACCGGCCGCGCGTCATCGAGCATCTTCAGCGCCTCAGGGCGCAACTGGACCGGGATATCCCGGACAAGGACGCGGGCAGCAACCTGTTGCTGGCGACGTGGAACATCCGCGACCTGGGCAAGCCGGGCGAGGGCTGGGGCTGGGGCCAGAGGCTGCCCGAGAGCCATTTCTACATCGCCGAAATCCTGTCCCGCTTCGACTTCGTGGCCGTCCAAGAGATCAACGAGCTGGAGGAGTGGGGCAAGGTCATGGACCTGCTGGGTCCGGACTGGGACTTCATCGCCACCGACGTCACCGACAAGGCCCTGGGCGGCAACGGCGAGCGGCTTCTGTACCTCTACGACAAGCGCAAGGTCTGGTTTCAGAATATCGCCGGCGAGATCGTCCTGCCCAACGACATGCTGGTCACCGACGTCACGGCGAACAGCGACGAAGACCTCTATCGCGGCAAGCAGTTCCGGCGCACGCCGTTCCAGACGGCGTTCCAGTCCGGCTGGTTCAAGTTCGATATCTGCACCGTCCACCTCTATTACGGCGAGGATCGGGGTCCGAAGCTGCAGGAGCGGATCGCCGAGATCGACCGCATCGCCAAATACCTGTCCAAGCGCGCGGAGAAGAGCCTGAAGGCGGGACGCGCCCTTATCCTTCTGGGCGACTTCAACATCGTCCATCCCGAACACGAGACGATGAAGGCCCTGACCCGCCACGGCTTCGTGACGCCCCGGACCCTGTCGGCGCCCAGCAACCTGGACCGCACCAAATATTACGACCAGATCGCCTTCATGACCGAGCCGGCGGTGCTGGAATACATCGACCGGCCCGCCGCGGCGGCGGCCGCGCCAACGCTGGCATCTTCGAGATCTACGAGAGCATCTTCCGCGACGGCGAAGGCGGAGGGGCGGACGACGTCGCCCAGTACGAGACGCCGCTCAGGAAGACGCGGGAAGGCGCGGCCGGCGACCTGAAGAAGGCCTTCAAGGACTGGCGGACATGGCAGATCTCGGACCACAAGCCGATGTGGGTCCGCATCAACTCCAACGGCGCCACGGCCTACCTGGACCGGCTGAAGGCCGGCGGCTGAGCCGCGTCAGCCGTCCCGACGGGCGGCCGCGCCGATGTGGTCGATGCCCAGATCGGCGGCGATCTCCATCTGGCGCTGGCGCTCTAGGTAGCGGCGGCGCTGCTCGTCGGAACGGGCGCCGTGGCAGCGGTCGCAACTGACCCCCTCCACGTACAGGGGAGAGGCGCGGCCGGCCTCGCTGACCGGCATGCGGCAGCCCCGGCACAGGGTGTGGCCGCCCTGGGCGAGGCCATGCCCGACGGCGACCCGCTCGTCGAAGACGAAGCATTCGCCTCGCCACAGGCTTTCGGCCTCGGGCACGGTCTCGAGATAGCGCAGGACGCCGCCTTCCAGATGGTGGACGTTCGCCACGCCCTCGGCCTTGAGGAAGGCGGTCGCCTTCTCGCAGCGAATGCCGCCGGTGCAGTACATCGCCACCTTGGGCGGGCTCGGGCGGTCCAGCAGCGCCCGGCCCTCACGGCGGAACCAGTCCGGGAAATCGCGGAAGCTGCGGGTGTTGGGCTGGATCGCGCCGACGAAGGCGCCGACTTCGGCCTCGTAGGCGTTGCGCGTGTCGATGACGATCGTGTCCGGATCGGCGATCAGCGCGTTCCAGTCGGCCGGCGAGACATAGATTCCGGCGTCGCGGGCCGGATCTAGGCCGGGCTCACCCAGGGTCACGATCTCGGCCTTGATGCGCACCTTCAGGCGGTGGAAGGGCATGACGGGCGCGGTCGCGAACTTGATCTCCAGCCGGTCGAAGCCGGGCAGCGCCCGAACGCCGGCCAGCACGCGGTCTACGGCTTCGGACGGCCCGGCGATGGTTCCGTTCAGGCCTTCGTGGGCGACCAGCAGAGTGCCGCGCACGTCGGGCCGGCACAGGCCCTCCAACCGATCGCGCACGGCCTCGCGGTCCACGATCGGCGCGAACCGGTACAGGGCGGCGACGAGAACGTCAGCGGGCGGCTGGGTCATGGGATCGAGTTGGGTGCCTGGTGGAGCCGAGGGGAGTCGAACCCCTGACCTCGTCATTGCGAACGACGCGCTCTACCAACTGAGCTACGGCCCCGTTTTCCGGGTGCAGGCGAGGGCGCGACATACGAGCGGCGGCCCGGTGGTGTCAACGGGCTTTAGCGTCAGGGGACGTCGCGCGCCGCGAATCCTTGGACAGGCGCGACCCACGCGCTAAGAACGCCTGGCATCTTGGGAGACGCGTTTCATGGGCTACGCCCTGGTCTGGCTGGTCAACAGCATCCTTTCGCTCATGATCTGGGCGATCATCATCTCCGCCATATTGAGCTGGCTGTTCGCCTTTGACGTCATCAACGTCCGCAACCGCTTCGTGGGCCAAATCGCGCACTTCCTGGACTCCGTCACGGGACCGATCCTGGCGCCCTTCCGTCGGGTGATTCCGCCGCTGGGCGGGATCGACCTGTCGCCGATCGTCGCCATCCTGCTGATCCAGTTCCTCAGCGTGCTGTTCAACCGGATGAGCGCCCCGTTCCTGATCATGACGCTGGGCTAGGGCGAAACCGGCTGAGCTAGAGGCCATCCGACTCGGGGCGTGGGCGCCACGCCTTTTTGCGATTGCGAAGACGGCGTCCATCGGGCGCTTGCGTCATGCGTCTGTCGTCCTAAGGTGCCCGTCCCGGGGCCGGAAGGCCCGCCAGCCGACCGGACTTCATGACCACGATCAGAACAGTCGCCATCATCGGCGCCGGCCAGATGGGCGCAGGGATCGCCCAGACGGTGGCGGCGGGCGGCTATGACGTGCAGTTGTACGATTCCGCCGGCGATCGCGTGCCCCAGGCCATGGGCGCCGTGGCCGCCAGCCTGGCGCGCCAGGTCGGGCGGGGGACTGCTGGACCAGGCCTCGGCGGACGCGGCCCTGAAGCGCATCGCGCCGGCGGCGTCCCTGGCGGCCGCCGCCAAGGCCGACCTGGTCATCGAGGCCGCGGTCGAGGACGAGGGCGTCAAGAAGGCGATCCTGGCCGATCTGGTCCCGCACCTGGGCGACGACACTCTTCTTGCGTCGAACACCTCCTCGATCTCGATCACGCGCCTGGCCTCGGCGACCGACCGGCCCGAGCGGTTCATCGGCCTGCACTTCATGAAGCCGGCGCCGGTGATGCAACTGGTCGAGATCATCCGCGGCATCGCCACCTCGGCGGAAACCTACGAGACCGCGGTCGCCTTCGCCGAATCCCTGGGCAAGACCACCACCAATTCCGAGGACTTTCCCGCCTTCATCGTCAACCGCATCCTGGTGCCGATGATCAACGAGGCGATCTACACCCTGTATGAAGGGGTCGGGAACGTGGCCTCGATCGACAAGGCCCTGAAACTGGGCGCCAATCACCCCATGGGGCCGCTTGAGCTGGCGGATTTCATGGGTCTGGACGTGGTCCTGGCCATCATGAACGTGCTCTACGACGGCCTGGCGGACAGCAAGTACCGCCCGTGCCCGCTGCTGGTGAAATACGTCGAGGCCGGCTGGCTGGGCCGCAAGTCCGGCCGAGGTTTCTACGACTATTCCGGACCCGAGCCGGCGCCGACGCGATGATCCCCAAACTGGAACGACCCGAGGACTTTCCCGGCCAGCGGCGCGTCGCCTGGCGGCGCGAGCCGCAGCGCACCGTCCTGGCGGCCTTGGCCGGCGTGTTCTGGCCGCCGCTGGTCATCACCCTCGTGATCTGGCCGCCCCAGAACTGGCTGCCGGGCCTGGAGATGGACTGGCGGCTTCAGTTGATGCTGATCGGCCTGCTGGCGGTGCCCGCCGGCCTGTGGCTGCTGGCGCGCGAGCGCGAGCGCCTGGGTCGGCCGGCCACCCGCCTGGGCGTGGTCTGGCGCTTCATGTTCTACGGCGGCCTCCTGGCCGTCGCCTTCGCCGCCGTGTTCGCCCTGATCCAGGTCGTTCTGCAGTGGTTCAACGCGGCCAATTTCGGCGAGGGCGTGGGCGGCAGCGAGACCTCGCTGCTGATCTACGGCGTCGGCGGCCTGCCTTTCGCGGTGGTGATCGGCGTGGCCTACGCCCTCTGGGCCGGTCTTTGCGTGGCCTTCATCGCCTTCTCGCCCCAGCCCGAGGTGCGCGACCGCCTGGGCGTGCTGGGCGACCGCGACCCGGGCTGAACGCCACCTTTCCGCGATTTCACTTTGCCGCAGCCGCCCGGCCAGTCAGGTTGCGTCCGCTTTGATTGGGGGAGGCGTCATGGCGGCAACCGAGATCCTGAGCGCGCCGCGCGCCGCGCTGGCGCCGATCGCGCCCAAGGACCGGATCTTCACCCTCGACATGCTGCGCGGGTGGGCGATCCTCGGCATCCTGGGGGTCAACGCCATCACCTTCGCCTGGCCGATCGCGCTGGAGATGGATCCCACCGTGGCGGCGCCCTGGCCGCATAGCCAGGCCAACATCCTGGGCGAGTGGGTCGAGGCGGTCTTTTTCCAGGACAAGTTCCGGTCGCTGTTCTCGATGCTGTTCGGCGTGTCGATCTTCCTGATCGGCGGCGAACGATTCGACGACGCGCGGGGACTGTTGCTGCGTCGCCGGCTGCTCTGGCTGGCGGTCTTCGGCCTGATCCACGGCCTGGCCTTCTGGTTCGGCGACATCCTGCTGCATTACGCCTATTGCGGCCTGATCGTGATGACGATGCGGTCCTGGTCCGCCCGGCGGCTGATCTGGACGGGCTTGAGCCTGAATCTGGTCTTCGCCCTGCTGTCGGCCGGCGCGATGCTGGCCGACGGCATGTCCGGCGGCCAGGCGGGGTCCGCCGGAGCCTCGGGCGGCGGGAACCCGTTCGCCGCCTCTCCGGAGCAGCTGGCCGCCGCCATCGAGGCCTACAGGTCGGGCGGGGCCCTGGTCGAGAACCTCAAGGCCTGGGCCATGCTGCAGGCGATGAGCCTGTTCCTCATCCCGATCACCGGCGGCCTGATGCTGCTGGGCATGGGTCTGTTCAAGGCCGGCTTCCTGACGGGCCGGTCGCCGACCTGGGTCTATCTGCTGCTCCTCGTGGCAGGCGCCGCCAATCTGGCGGTCTATGGCTGGTACGAGTGGATGGACGCCCACGCGGCGCCCGATGCGCCGGCCCCGTCCGGCGGCCTGGCCGGCGTCGCGGGCAGCTTCGCCTGGCTGATCACCCTGGGTTACGTCAGCCTGCTGATCCTGATGACGCGGTCCGGGTTGAAGATTCTCACCGCACGGCTGGCCCCGGTGGGCCGAATGGCCTTCACCAACTATCTCACCCAGACGCTGATCATGGCGACCCTGTTCTACATGCCGTGGGGACCGGGCTGGTTCGGCGATCCCGCCTGGGCGCCCGGCGCCCTGTGGGGCCTAGTGAGCGCCGTCTGGATCGCCCAGCTGATCTGGTCGCCGCTGTGGCTGTCGGTGTTCCAGATGGGGCCGCTGGAGTGGGCCTGGCGCTGCCTGACCTACGGCCGGATGGTGCCGCTTCGGAAGCCGGCGGCCGCCTGATCGTTGCTCGCGCGCGGCCGATGGCTTAATCGCGCGCCATGACCGAAGACGCCGCCGCCCGCCCCGAAGCCCGCGCCCCCCGGGGATTCGCCGATCGCCGCGGGCGAGACCTGGTCGCCGAGCGGCGGCTGGTCGCGCGCGTGTCCGAGGTCTACGAGCGCTGGGGCTTCGAGCCCCTGGAGACCAGCGCGTTCGAGTACGCCGACGCCCTGGGTAAATTCCTGCCCGACGCCGACCGTCCCAACGAGGGTGTCTTCGCCCTCCAGGACGACCCGGATGCCGAGGGGAACGGGCAGTGGATGGCCCTGCGCTACGACCTGACCGCGCCGCTGGCTCGCTTCGCCGCCCAGTCGTGGGAGACCCTGCCCAAACCGTTCCGCCGCTACGCCTTCGGCCCGGTGTGGCGCAACGAAAAGCCGGGTCCCGGCCGCTTCCGCGAGTTCGTGCAGTGCGACGCCGACACGGTCGGTTCGGACCGGCCCGAAGCCGACGCCGAGATCATCGCCATGGCCTGCGAAGGGCTTGAGGCGGCGGGCCTGGCATCGGACCAGGCCGTGATCCGCGTCTCGAACCGCAAGCTGTTCGACGGCCTGTTCGAGGCCGGCGGCGTGACCGATCCCAACCAGAAGCTCACCGCTCTGCGGGCCATCGACAAGTTCGACCGCCTGGGCTGGGAGGGCGTTTCAGCCCTGCTCGGCGAGGGACGGCTGGACGAGTCCGGCGACTACACCAAGGGCGCCGACCTGCCCGTGGGCGTGGCGGCCGCCATCGAGGCCTTCCTCGCCTCGGCGGGCGACGCCGCCCTGACCCGGGCCCAGACCCTGGACGCGGTCGCCCGCGCCGGCGGCCTGGGCGCGGTCGGAGAAGCGGCTCTGGAGGAGCTGGCGGCCATCGACCGTGCCCTCGGCGCGATGAAGGTCGGGCAGGACGCCGTGCGCTTCGACCCGACCATCGTGCGGGGCCTGGAGTATTACACCGGCGCGGTGTTCGAGGCGGAACTGCTGCTTTCCACCCTCGACGAGAAGGGCCGTTCGGTCCGCTTCGGCTCGATCGGCGGCGGCGGACGCTACGACGATCTGGTGGCGCGCTTCACGGGCGAGCGGCTCCCCGCCGTGGGCTTCTCGTTCGGCGTCTCGCGCCTGGCCTCGGCCCTGCGCGCGGCCGGACGCGGCGGCGAAGACGCCGTGCGCGGACCGGTGGTGGTCATCGTCTTTTCCGAAGACGACATGCAGCACTATCTGGACGCCGTCTCCGAGCTCCGCGCCGCGGGAATCCCGGCCGAGCTCTACCTCGGCCGGGCGGGCATGAAGGCTCAGATGAAGTACGCCGACCGCCGGGGCGCGCCGGCCGCCGTCATCCTGGGCGGCGATGAGATCGCGGCCGGTCAGGTGACCGTCAAGGACCTGGACGCGGGCCGCGCCCTGGCTTCGGGCGTCGTCGACAACGAGGCCTGGAAGGCCGAGCGGCCGGGTCAGCGGGTCGTTCCGCGGGGCGATCTCGTCGTCACCGTGCGCGCCATCGTCGACGCCGCTCGCACAGCTTCGTGAGTTATCAGCGATAACAAAGGAAAAACCCCCGTCGGCGGTGGGGACTTGATTGACTTGCCGGGGGAATTGTCGTCTTTCTGACGTACTCGGGAAGCGCAGCGTTTCGGCGCAGCAGCCGCCCGGAGGCGTTTGCGGGGAGGAAACGTCCGCTCCTCAGAGAGCGAAAGAAAAGCCCGCCGCGATGTCATCCCCGCGGCGGGCTTTTTGCGCCTGACGGGATCAGGCGACGAGGGGCCTGGCCAGGAAGATCGTCCCTTCAGGCGCGCCTTCGTAGTAGGGCGCGATCCGGCGGAACCCCATCCGTTCGTACAGGCCGATCGCGGCGTCCATCGAGGGCAGGGTGTCCAGGCGCAACTCGCCGTAGCCCGCTCCGTGAGCCGCCTCCAGGGCGGCTTCGGCCAGGGCGCGTCCCAGGCCCAGGCCGCGTCCCGCGGGGGCCACGTAGAGCCGCTTCATCTCGCAGGTCGAGGCCGAAAGGCCCCGCAGGGCGACGCAGCCCAGCGGGGCGCCGTCCGCGTCGAGGGCCAGCAACAGGTCTCCCGAGGGCGGGGCGTACTTGCCGGGCAGGCCCGCCCGCTCAGCGCCGTAGTCCTGATAGGACAGATCGATGTCCAGCGAGGCGGCGTAGGCGTCGAATAGCGTGGCGACGTGGGCGAGGTCGGCGTCCGAACGGACCGGGACGATGCTGAAGCTGGACGGCATTCCCGACAGATGGGGACGGTCCTTGGCGCGACAAGCCGGCGGCGGCTCAGACAAAAAGGGCCGGAACGTCTCCGTTCCGGCCCCTTGATCAGCTCAGGCTCGTCCGCCTACCAGATGCGGATCCGGTCCTCCGGCGCCAGGTAGTATTTGGTCCCCGGCTGGACGTCGAAGGCCTCGTACCAGGCGTCGACGTTGCGCAGCGGGCCGATGACGCGGAACTCGGCCGGGCTGTGCGAGTCGGTGTCGATCTGCTGCCGCAGGGCCGCGTCCCGGTACTTGGACTGCCAGACCTGGGCCCAGCCGTAGAAGAAGCGCTGGTCGCCGGTCGTGCCGTCCAGGACCGGAGCGGGCCGGCCGTCGAGCGACAGGTGGTAGGCCTCCAGGCCGACGGCCACGCCGGCGGCGTCGCCGATGTTCTCGCCCATGGTCAGGTTCGGGCGCACGCGGAAGCCCGGGATCGGCTCGAATTGGCCGTACTGGGCGCCGAGCCCCGTGGTCAGGGCCTCGAAATTGGCCTTGTCCTCGGGGGTCCACCAGTTGCGCAGCACGCCGTCGCCGTCGGACTTGGAGCCCTGGTCGTCGAAGCCGTGGCCGATCTCGTGGCCGATGACGCCGCCGATGCCGCCGTAGTTCACCGCCGGGTCTGCGTCCGGATCGAAGAAGGGCGGCTGCAGGATGGCGGCCGGGAAGACGATCTCGTTGTTGGCCGAGTTGTAGTAGGCGTTCACCGTCTGCGGGGTCATGCCCCACTCGTCCTTGTCGACGGGCTGGTTCAGGCGGTTCAGCTGGTAGTTCCACTGGAAGAGGCCGGCGCGCTCGGCGTTGCCGAACAGGTCGTCGGCGCGGACTTCCAGGGCGGAGTAGTCACGCCATTTGTTCGGATAGCCGATCTTGACGGTGAACTTGTCCAGCTTCTCCTCGGCCGCGGCGCGGGTGGCGGCGCTCATCCAGGTGTAGTTGCGGATGCGGTTGCCCAGCGCCGTGCGCAGGTTGGCGACCAGCTCCTCCATCTTGGCCTTGGACTCGGCCGGGAAGTATTCGGCCACGTACTGGCGACCGACCGCCTCGCCCAGCATGCCTTCGGCGAAGCTGATGCCGCGCTTGTCGCGGCTGCGCTGCATCGGCTGGCCCTGCAGGTCGCGCGACCGGAACTCCCACTGGGCGTCCGAGAAGCGGCGCGACAGGCGGCCGGCGGCGTCGTCGGTGGTGTGGAAGGCCTGCCAGGCCTGGATCGTGGCGATCGGCGTCTCGGCGTAGATCGCCGCGATCTTGGGCATCGCCGTGTCCTGGCGGACGATCAGGCGCGGGACCTCTCCGACGCCCACGGCGGTGTAATAGTCCTGCCAGGGGAAGCCCGGAGCGTCCGCCGCCAGCCGGGCGATGGTGTATTCGTTGTAGGTCTCGTCGCGGTTGCGGCTCTGCTCCGGCGTCCAGTGCGCCTCGGCGATCCGGGTCTCGAAGGCCACGATGTCCGCGGCCGCCTGTTCCGGAGTCTCCCAGCCGATCATCCCCAGCATGCGGGCGATGTAGGCTTGGTACAGGACCTTCTTCTCGGCCCAGCGCTGCTCCAGATAGTAGTCGCGGTTCGGCAGGCCGAGGCCCGACTGGCTGGTCGAGACGACGTAGCGGGTCGGGGCCTTCTGGTCGATCGTGATGCCGGTGCCGAAGATCGAGCCGCCGACGCGGCCCTGGGTCTGACCCATGTAGACCGCGGCCTTGTCGTGGGTGTCGGCGGCGCGGATGGCGGCCAGGTACGGCTGCAGCGGCCGGGCGTCCAGCGCCTCGATGCGGGCCTCGTCCATATACGAGCGATAGGCGTCGGCGATCTTCTGCTCGTCGGAGCCGGCGGCCAGGTCGGTGCGGGCGACCAGCGCCTCGATCATCACCTTGACGCGGTTGTCCGACAGTTCGCGCAGCAGGTTGAAGGATCCGTACGAGGTACGGTCCGACGGGATCTGCAGCCGATCCAGCGCCGCGCCGTTGGCGTAGCGGAAGAAGCTGTCGCCCGGGTTCACCGAGGTGTCGCGGCCGTTCAGGTCGAAGCCCCACGTGCCGTATTTCGGAGCCGCGGTGCCCTGGTAGCCCAGGACGGTCCCGCCCGGCGCCGGAGTCTGGAACAGTTCGAAGAGGGTGCAGGCTTCGTCGATGCAGGCGTGTTCGTCGCCATCGGTCCAGCTCTGCGCTTGCACCGTCGCGGGCAGGAGCAGGGCGCCGAGCGCGGCGCCGATGAGCAGCTTCTTCATGGAGGTTTCCCCGACTTGTCTTCATCCGTTGGAAGGGTCGGGGCGGACCCTACGCCCGGTTCGGGGCGTGTCGCCTGAATTTTTTGTCATGAAACGACGGAAATCCAGACGGGGCGGCGTTTCAGCCTGTAGGCTGAACCGGACGGAGGGCGGATGGCGACTCACGGCGGTTCTGGCGGCGAATACAAGGATCTGGTGGTCTTCCTGGCCGCCGCGGGGGTCGTGGTCCCCCTGTTCAATCGACTGAAGATCAGTCCGGTTCTGGGCTTTCTTGCGGCGGGCGTCCTGCTCGGGCCGGACGGTCTGGCGCGCCTGGCCGACACGGCGCCCTGGCTGGCGTGGCTGACCATCTCGGACGCCAGCCAGATCCGTTCCCTGTCGGAACTGGGCGTCGCCTTCCTGCTGTTCATGATCGGACTGGAGCTGTCGTGGGAACGGCTCAAGGCGATGCGCAAGCTGGTGTTCGGCCTGGGGCTGAGCCAGGTCGTGCTCTGCACCCTGGGCCTGGCGGCGGTCTTCATGGCCATGGGCCAGTCCATGGTCTCGGCCGCGGTGCTGGGCATGGGCCTGGCCCTGTCCTCGACCGCGGTGGTGATGCC
Organism: Brevundimonas sp. CURTG3B2_SDJG; assembly: GCF_057364705.1. Classification (NCBI taxonomy): domain Bacteria; kingdom Pseudomonadati; phylum Pseudomonadota; class Alphaproteobacteria; order Caulobacterales; family Caulobacteraceae; genus Brevundimonas; species Brevundimonas sp. CURTG3B2_SDJG. Next base: position 10,800 of record NZ_JBNFOJ010000004.1, on the reverse strand, counting down.
GGTCATGGCGGAGCGGGGGCGGATGGGCTCGGCCGCCGGCCGCTCGACCTTCTCCATCCTTCTGGCCCAGGACCTGGCCGTCGCGCCGATCCTGATCACCGTGACCGTCCTGGCGGCCATGGCCACGGCGGGCGCCACCCCGGCGGGCGAGTTCGATCCGTCGGTGCTCCGGCCGGCCCTGCTCACCCTGGTCCCGGCCGCGATCGGCCTGGCGCTGATCGTCGTTCTGGGCCGGCTGGTGCTGCGCCCGATGTTCCGGTCGGTCGCGAAGGCGCGCAGCCAGGGTCAGGGACAGGAGATGTTCGTGGCCGCCAGCCTGCTGGTGGTGGTCGGCGCCGGCCTGGCCGCCCAGGCGGCCGGCCTGTCGATGAGCCTGGGCGCCCTGGTCGCGGGCCTGCTGCTGGCCGAGACCGAGTTCCGCCGCGAGGTCGAGGTCGCGATCGAACCCTTCAAGGGGCTGCTGCTCGGGGTCTTCTTCGTCGGCGTCGGCATCGGCCTGGACCTGGACGCGGTGGCCGCCGATCCCGTGGCGGTGTTCGGCCTGGCCGCCGGGCTGACGCTGCTGAAGGCCGGCCTGATCTACGGGGTCGCCCGGTTGTGGGGCGTCAAGAACCGCACCGCCATCGAGACCGCCCTGGTCTTGGGGCCGGCCGGCGAGTTCGCCTTCGTCATCCTGGGCGCGGGGCTGGTGGAGGGGATCACCTCGCCCGACTTCTCGCGCACCGTGATGCTGGCGGCCACCATCAGCATCTTCACCGTCCCGCTCATGGCCCTGCTGGCGGACCGCCTGGTGAAGGCCGCGGCGCCCGCCCAGCCGGATCTGCCGGCCGAGGCCATGACGCCCCATGCGGCCGAGGGCCAGGTCCTGATCGTCGGCTTCGGCCGGGTCGGCCGGCTGGTCGGGGAGATGCTGACCGAACACGACCAGTCCTTCATGGCCCTGGACGCCAACGCCTCGACCGTCGCCAAGGGACGCGCCGAGGGCGCCGCGGTGTTCTACGGCGACGCCGCCCGGGCGGAGATGCTGGCCAAATGCGGGATCGACACCGCCCGCGCCGTGATCGTCACCATGGATGCGCCCACCAAGGTCGACGAGGTCGTCGCCGCCGTCCGCGCCGTGCGGCCCGACGTCATCCTGATCGCCCGGGCGCGGGATTCCCGGCATGCCGAACGGCTGTACCGGCTGGGGGTGACCGACGCCGTGCCCGAGACCACCGAGGCCAGCCTACAACTGGCCGAAAACACCCTGGTCGACCTGGGCGTGCCGATGGGGCTGGTGCTCGCCTCGATCCATGAAAAGCGCGACGTCTTTCGCAAGCGATTCCAGGACGCCATGCCCGGGGGCGAGGCTGGTCGGCGGCCTCGGGCCCTGCGGTCCACGGTGCGGCGGTGAGCCGCAGCGTCCGGCGCCGTACGCGGGGTCGTTAACCGCGGAAGTATCGGGGCCGTTAATCTGTGCACCCCAATTTGGTCATCGTTGCGTGATGAGTGCCCGGCTTCGCCGGACCAGAAGGTCGCCCCGGCGGCGCTCCACGGAGCATCCGATTTCTCCGCGCTTCGGCGTTTCTTCCGTGCCGGCGGCCTCCCCCGCCGCCTTAGTCGAGTACCGATTTCATGCGAGACATGGCCTTGAGCTCCCCCCGCAATCCCTCCGACGCCGAGGGTGAGACCCCCCGCCTGAACCGCCGCCAAGCCGCCAAGATCCGGACCCGCCAGAAGGTCCTGGACGCGGCCCGCGCGCTCTTCGCAGAGCGCGGCTACGAGCCGGCCACCATCCGCGACATCGCCAAGGGCGCCGGCATGTCAACCGGCGCGGTGTTCGCCAACTTCCAGGACAAGGCCGAACTGTTCGAGGCCGTCCTGACCGAGGACCTGACCAAGCTGGCCGAGGTGCTCAGGGCCGCCGCCGCCTCGGAAACGACGGTTCGCGGCAAGCTGCTCGCCGCCCTGACCGCCGCCTACCACGGCTCGCTCGACCAACTGCCGCTGGTCCAGGCCGTCGTGGCCCGCTCGTGGTTCCAGCCGGTCGCCGCCGAGATGCGCATCCGCGCCGTGATCAAGCCGCTGGTCGGCGTCGTCGGCGACACGCTTCAGGCCGGCGTCCGCGAAGGCGCCCTGCGCCAGGACGCCGACGTCCGCCTGCTGTCGGACCTGATCTACGCCGCCTTCCTGTCGAACTACCGCCAGGCCGCCTACGACGGCTGGGGCATGGAGCAGCTCGACGCCCAGATCGGCAAGCAGATCGACGTCATCCTGGCCGGCGCGCTGAGCCGCCAGTAAGGCCAGAGACAATCAACGCCCCTGCGAAGGCCGCGACCCCCGTCGCGGCCTTCCGCTTTTTCAGCTCTTCCACCTCAGCGTCGCCGGCTTCACCGGGTTCACGAACGGGCGGTCCTCGGCCCGGCTCTTCAGCCATTCGCGCTTCAGCTGCTGGTACCATTTGGCCTGCTTGTCGGCGTCGTCGATCCAGATCAGCGCCGGGTCGTAGCGCAGGCCCTCGTTCTGCAGGTTCACCATCCCCCCGTCCTGCTTCAGGAAGGCGACGACCCCCATCCGCAGGAAGGGCTTGGCGATGTTGAAGATCCAGTGGTCGGACCAGAAGATCTGGGTGATCCGCGTCTTCGTCGGCGTGACCGGCGTCAGGCAGGTCAGGGCCAGGACCTGCTTCTCGCCCACCTGGATGTGTTCCCACCGGTAGCCGGGCATGCGGAAGGTGATCTCGGTCGCCGGGGCGCCGCCCAGGATCTTGTAGGCGCGGCTATTCGACGACGGCGCATGGCGCACCATCGCGAAGCCCCGCTCGCGCGGTTCGAAGGCCTTGGCCTTCTCGTGCATCGAATGCTCGGACCGCCACCACCACTGCTGGTGGACGTAGGGGCCGTGGGCCGGATCCATCAGGCCGACCACGGCGTGATCGATATGGGCGTCGAAATCCATCCACTCGACCAGCTTGGCCTCGCCGCCCACGACGCCCGGGAACTGAGGCGGCTCGTGATCGGGGTCGGGGGCGATGCGGGGGTCGGAGGCGATCCAGACGAAGACCATCCCCTGGCTCTCGCGCACCGGATAGGACCGCACCCGGATCCGTTCCGGCTCATAGACCTGGTCCTCGACCAGCGAGGGGATGGCGGCGCAGACCCCGTCGGGGCGGAAGCGCCAGCCGTGGTAGCAGCACTCGATCGTCTCGCCCTCGCCCGGCTTCTCGACCAATCGTCCGGCCGACAGGGGCGCCGCCCGGTGGGGACAAATATCCCGCATGGCGTAGACCGCGCCGGCGCGGGTGCGCCCGACCAGGACCGGCTCGCCCAGCAGTTCGTGGCGCTTCATCGCGCCGGGCGCCACGTCGCGGGACAGGGCGACGAAATACCAGGCGTCCGTCACGAAGCCCTTGCCAAAAGCGGCGGGCGGGGCCTTGCTTTCAGGCGCGCTGGACGGGGACGGCGAAGCGGTTTCGGTCGAGGTCATGGGACCCATTCTAGGGCCGGGGCCCGTCCGCCCGCCAGCCGCTCCGGGCGATCAATAGAAAAGAACTTTACATTATAAAGTAAGTGGCCCAATCTGTCGCCTGCACAACCGAGGTCATCCATGAAACCGCTTCTCCCGCTCATCCTCGCCGCAAGCCTCTCGGCTTTCGCGGTTCCCGCGCTGGCCCAGGCGCATGGCGATCACCAGGCCCACGGCCAAGCTCAGGGGCAGGCCGCCGGCCATGGCCATGAGCACGCCGACTTCCGCTCCGGCCGCTTCCACGTCCGCATCGACGGCCCCGAGCATCCAGTGGGCGACGTCATCCTGATCCCCGGCCTGACCTCGTCGCCCGAGATCTGGCAGGGCCTGACGGATCAGCTGAAGGGCCGCTACCGGGTGCACCGGGTCCACGTCCAGGGTTTCGCCGGCGCTCCGGCCATGGACAACGCCCAAGGCCCGGTCGCCGCGCCCGTCGCCGAAGACCTGGCGCGCTACATCGCCGAACAGGGGCTGAACAAGCCGGCGGTCATCGGCCATTCCATGGGTGGGACGATCGGCATGATGCTGGCCGCCCGCCACCCCGACAGCGTCGGCAAGCTGATGGTCGTGGACATGGTCCCCTTCATGGGAGCGATGTTCGGCCCCGTGGGCGCGACCGCCGAGCAGGTCACGCCGATCGCCGACCAGATCTACGCCGGCATGGCGAACGGCACGCGCGAGGCCTACGACGCCCAGGCCGTCGCGGCGATCAACGGCATGATCAACACCGAATCCCTGCGGGCGGGTCCGATCGAGGACATGAAGACCAGCGACCAGAAGGTCGCCGCCGCCTCGTTCCGTGAGCTGATCGTCACCGACCTGCGGCCGGAGCTTGCCCGGATCACCGCGCCGACCGAGGTGTTGTACATTCGCTTCAACGATCCCCGCATGACCATCGACATGGTCGACGGGATCTATCAGGCGTCGTTCTCGACCCTGCCTGGCGTGCGGCTGAAGCGGATCGACGACAGCGCCCACTTCATCATGCTGGATCAACCGGCCGTGTTCGCCGCCGAGGTGAACGCGTTTTTAGAATAGGGGCCTCAAGCGTCATGGTTTCGGCGGAAACGCCCTTCACAGTCCTGTGATAGGAGTGGGGGCGTTTCCGTGCATGGCCTGATCGGCTACAGCCGGTTGAAGGCTTGATGAGGTTTCCATGGCAGGCGGGTTCAGCTTCAGGCGCGGCCAAGGCGGCGGGGGTCACGAGGGCGGCGCGAAGCCGGCCCGCACGCCCTTGCAGCGTCTCCTCTACTGGGGCGCGGTCCTGGCCGTCTGGGGCGTCATCTTCCTGGTGGTGTTCTTCGCGGTCTTCGCGCGCGACCTGCCCGATACCTCGACCCTGTACAACGTCGATCGCCAGCCCTCGATCACCTATCTGGATCGCAACGGCGCCCTGATCGCCGTGCGCGGCACCCAGCAGGCCCCGCCCGCCGATCTCGACGCCCTGCCGGACTATGTGCCGGCCGCCTTCATCGCCATCGAGGACCGCCGGTTCTACCACCACCCCGGCTTCGATCCGATCGGCATGAGCCGGGCGATCGTCTCGAACATGCGCGCCGGCCGCGTGGTCCAGGGGGGTCGACCCTGACCCAGCAGCTGGCCAAGAACCTGTTCCTCAGTCCGGACCAGAACATCAAGCGCAAGGTCCAGGAGCTGATGCTGGCCGTGTGGCTGGAGATGAAATTCTCCAAGAAGGAGATCCTCGCCCTCTATCTGAACCGGGTCTATTTCGGCGCCGGTGCCTACGGCATCGAAGCCGCCTCGCAGCGCTATTTCGACAAGAGCGCCAAGGACCTGACCGTCGGCGAGGCCGCTCTCCTGGCCGGGCTGCTGAAGGCGCCGTCGCGCTACTCGCCGGTCTCGGAAAGCGAACGCGCCGCCGCCCGCGCCACCGTCGTGCTCAACGAAATGGTCGACGCCAAGGTCATCACGCCCGAGCAGCGCGCCCAGGCCGTGACCGAGCCGGTCCGCGTCTCGCGCACCCTGGCCACCCAGCACGCCCAGTACTTCATCGACTGGCTGGACAAGCAGATCCGCGAACTGGTCGGCGAGCCGACCGAGGACATGATCGTCGAGACCACCTTGGACCTGACCCTGCAAACCCAGGCCGAGCGCTCGGTGCGCCGCATCCTGGATCGCGACGGATCGCGGGGGGTGCAGCAGGCCGCCCTGGTGGCCCTGGACGGCGAGGGCCGGGTGCGGGCCATGATCGGCGGCGCCTCCTACGCCGACAGCCAGTTCAACCGCGCCACCGACGCGCGGCGCCAGGCCGGCTCGGCCTTCAAGCCCTTCGTCTACCTGGCGGCGCTCGAGAGCGGCTACACGCCCGAGACCCGGGTCAACGACGCGCCCATCCGCATCGGCAACTGGGAGCCGCGCAACTATTCCGGCCGGTTCTCGGGCGAGATGACGCTCTCGAACGCCGTGGCCCAGTCGATCAACACCGTCGCGGCCGGGATCGCCGACCAGATCGGCCGCGACAACGTCGCCCGCACCGCGCGGCGGCTGGGGATCACCAGCCGCATCGGCCTGGAGCCGGCGATGGCGCTGGGCGCGGTCGAGGTCTCTCCGCTGGAGATGGCCCAGGCCTACGACGCCTTCGCCAATGGCGGCAAGCGCGTCCAGGCCCATGGCATCAGCCGCATCCGCACCCCCCAGGGGCGCGTGATCTACCAGCGCGCCAGCCGGGACGCGGGCCCGGTCCAGGCGATCTCGAACCCCTTCCTCTACTATCAGAACCAGATGCTGCGCGGCGTGATGACGTCGGGCACCGGCCGGTCGGCGGCGATCGCCGGCCGTGACGTCGCGGGCAAGACTGGCACGACCTCGGACTACAAGGACGCCTGGTTCGTCGGCTACACCGGCGGCTTCGTGACCGCCGTCTGGGTCGGCAAGGACGACAACACGCCCATGCGCGGCGTCACCGGCGGCTCGTCCCCGGCGGCCATCTGGAAAGGCTTCATGGAAGCCGCGCTGCAGCGCCTCAACGCCCCCGCCATTCCGAACGGCCCGCCGATGCCCGAGGGCTGGCAGCCGCCCAGCCCGGTCGAGAATCTGCTCGGCCAGATCGGCGATCCCTACGGGGACAATCCTCCGGCCGAGGACGTCGGGACGGATCCCGGCGAATATCCGTCGGATCCCCAGCCGAGGCCCGGCCCGCGGGACACCCCGCCCGTCGTTCGTCCAACCCAGCCGCAGCCGTCGCGCGAGGACAACACCCAGCGGCTCGAATCCTCGCCGCCGGCCGAGCGGAGGGCCGACCCGCTGTTCTTCTAGCGTCCGACGGCGTGCAGAGCCGGGCCGTGCTCGCGCAGCCATCTGCGGAACGGCCGGTGATCGCCGACCAGGCGTTCCACCACCGACCAGTAGGCCGGGCTGTGGTCGGCATGGACCAGGTGGGCGACCTCGTGCGCGGCCAGATAGTCGGCCACCGCAGGCGGCGCCATGATCACCCGCCAGCTGTAGCGGATCGACCGGTTGTGCGGGCTGCACGAGCCCCAGCGCGATCGGGTATCGGCGATCGACACCCTTACCGGGCGCTGGCCGAGCGTGCGCAGATGGTGGTCCGTGCGTTCGACCAGCACCTGCCGCGCCAGCCGCTTGATCAGGTTCTCGACCCGGCGCGAGAACGCCTCGCCCTCGCCGCCCGACTGGATGACGGGGCCGTCCGGCCCGTCGATCAGCCGGGCCGCGCCCGCACCGCCGGTCGCGACCAGCCGCGTGTCGCGGCCGAACAGGGGAACCGTCGCGCCCGGTTCGAGCGGCCGGCCTTCGACCCGTTCCGCCAAGCGCTGGCGCATCCACGCCGCCTTGGTCCGCGCGAAGGCCGACGACGTCCCCCAGCTTGCGTCCGAAGGCGCGACCAGCACGGCCTCGCCGGCGCGGCGTCGATGCGGATAGACAGCCGCCTCGCCCTTGGGTTGACCGACAGCCTCGCCGCGACCCCCAGGGTCTCAGGCGGCAGCCGCTGACCGTTCCGGTACTGCACAGAGCGCCTCGTTGGCCGCGATGAAGTCACGGACGCGGGGATAGATCTCGTCGCGGAAGCGGCGGCCGTTGAAGACGCCGTAGTGGCCGACTTCGGGCTGGACGTACAGTACGCGACGCTCGTCCGGAATCGCCGAGCAAAGGCCGTGCGCCGCCTGGGTCTGACCCACGCCGGAGATGTCGTCCTTCTCGCCCTCGACGGTCATCAGGCCGATGTCCGAGATCCGGGCCAGGTCGACCTTGCGGCCCCGGTGCTCCAGCAGGCCGCGCGGCAGCAGGTGCTGCTGGAAGACGATGTCGATCGTCTGAAGGTAGAACTCTTCCGTCAGGTCCAGCACCGACAGGTACTCGTCGTAGAATTCCTCGTGCTTCTGGGCCCCGTCGCCATCGCCCGAGACCAGGTCCTGGAAATAGCGCCAGTGGGCGTCGGTGTGCTTCTCCTCGTTCATCGACATGAAGCTGTAGAGCTGCACGAAGCCCGGGTAGACGCGCCGCCCGAAGCCCGGATAGGGCCAGGGCACGGTGTGGATCATGTTCGACTTGAACCAGGTGAACGGCTTCTCCTCGGCCAACTGGTTGGTCACTGTCGGCGACAGCCGCGCGTCGATCGGCGAGCCCATGAAGGTCATGGACGCCGGCCGGTTCGGATCCTCGTCCTCGGCCATCAGCGCGCAGGCGGCCAGGACCGGCGGTCCGGGCTGGCAGACGCCGACGACGTGGGCGCGCGGCCCGATCTGGCCCAGCATGGTCCGGACGTGGTCGATGTAGTCGAAGAAGTCGAACCGGCCCTCCAGCATCGGAACCTGGCGGGCGTTGGACCAGTCGGTGACGTAGACGTCGTGGTCCTGCAGGAAGCCCTCGACCGTTCCGCGCAGCAGGGTGGCGTAGTGGCCCGACAGCGGGGCCACGATCAGGACCGACGGGGCCGAGGCGGACTTTCCAGCCCGCTTCAGGTCGCCAATGTGCCGCGCGAACCGGACCAGCCGGCACCAGGGCGAGGACCAGACGACCTGTTCTGTCGTGCGCACCGGCCGGTTGTCGATCGTGACGACCTCCAGGCCCCAGTCGGGCTTGCCGTAGCGGCGCGTCATGCTCTCGAACAGTTCGGCCGAGGCGAAGGCCGTCCGCCCGATGGCGGTGTCGGCGGCCGGATTGAAGGGTGAGGTCCAGAAGTCCCGGGCCAGCTGGGCCCCGATCCGGAAGGGAGCGGCCGAGGCGTAGGCCAGCTCGTGAAGCGAATAAAGCATGCGTGTCCTGAGACGGCCCCCGCCGCGAGTTCGGCAGGGCAACATAGAATGCGCCGCGCTGCAAAAAGATTATCGGCGATCACCGAAAATGTGACCGTTTACGCAAGTTGAGCGGCCGCTTGGTTCCCGTCAGCCGCGCGCCATGATCCGTTCGATGATCTGCGCCGCCCGCTCGGGTCCCAGGTCGTGGGCGAGGGGGCTGCGGAATGTCCCGTCGGGCCCCATCAGATAGACCGTCAGCGAGTGGTTCATGGTGTAGCCCTCGCCCTCGCCGACCTTCTGGTAATAGGCGCGATAGGCGTCGGCGGCGGCCTTCACCTGCTCGGGCGTCCCGGTCAGGCCGATCACGCCTTCGGGGAAGCCGTCCGTGGACAGGTAGTCCTTCAGCGCCTGGGGCGTGTCCCGCGCCGGGTCGATCGAGATGAAGACGATCTGCAGATCCTTGGCCTTGTCGCCCAGCTGACGCTTGGTCGCCTCCAGGGCCGTCAAGGTGGTGGGGCAGTAGTCGGGGCAGTAGGTGAAGCCGAAGAAGACCAGCGACCACTTGCCGTCCAGCATCGTCTGATCGACGGCCTGGCCGTCCTGGTTCACCAGCTGGAACGGGCCGCCGATCTGGGGTTGGCCGGTCGAGGCCATCGATGCGCCGTTCGCCGCGTCGTTGCGGCTGACCACCACGAAGGTCACGACGGCCAGCGCCGCGGCGATGGCGACGCAGGCGCCGGCGAAAAGCAGGATGGAACGGCGCGGCATCGTGGTGCTCTCGAAAACGCCCCCAGCGGGCCGAACGCGTCTATAGAAGAGGCGTGAGCGTCACAGAAGATCACTCGTCGCCGCAGCCCGGCGAACCCGTCGACGCCGGCGGCGGACCGTTCGCCGGCTGGCGCAACCTGCCGCGCCGCAGCCGGGGCCTGTCCTTGCGCACCCTGGTCATCCTGCGCTGGATGGCCATCGTCGGGCAGAGCGCCACCATCCTGGCCGCCACCGCCTGGTTCCATTTCGACCTGCCGCTGTGGGGCTGCATGGCCGCCATCGCGGCCAGCGTGGCGATGAACCTGAACGCCACCGCCCGCCTGAAACGCACCGACGGCACCATCGCGGATGGAGGACGTACGGCGGCGCACCTGGGCTTCGACATCCTGCAGCTTTCGACCCTGCTGGCCCTGACGGGGGGGCTTCAGAATCCTTTCTGCCTTCTGCTGGTCGCCCCGGTGACCGTGGCGGCGGCGTCGCTGCCCGGCCGCCAGGCGGCGCTGATGGGGCTTCTGGTGCTGCTGGCCACGGTCGGCCTGTTCTACTTCTCCCTGCCGCTGCCCTGGCAGGCGGGGACCGAGCTGAACCTGCCGCCGCTCTACCGGGTCGGCACCGGCCTGGCCCTGGTCACGGGGGTGGTCTTCACCTCCGCATACGCGTGGAGGGTCGCCGCCGACGCGGAGAAGCTGGAACTGGCCCTGGCCACCACCCAGGACGTGCTGCAACGCGAGCAGAGGATGGCGGCCCTGGGCGGCCTGGCCGCCGCCGCCGCCCATGAGCTGGGCACGCCCCTGGCGACCATTCAGGTGGTGGCCAAGGAACTGCTGCGGGAATCGTCGGGCAACGCCGCCGCCGCCGAGGACGCCGCCCTGATCCTGCAGCAGGCCGAGCGTTGCCGCGACATCCTGAAACGCCTGTCGCAGCAGCCCGAAGAAGGCGGCATCGCCTTCGCCGAGGTGGGGTTGAAAGCCCTGCTGGAAGAGGTGGTCGAACCGCATCGCGGCTTCGACCTGGCGTTCGAGGTTTCGGTGCGGACCGCATCCGGCGAAAAGCCGCCGCGCGTCCGCCGTCTGCCCGAGGTCATCCACGGCCTGTCGACCCTGGTGGAGAACGCCGCCGACTTCGCCGGCGGAAAGGTCCGGGTCCGCGCTATCGTCGACGCCGGCTTCATCGAGATCGAGGTGGTGGACGACCGGCCCGGGCTTCCCCCCCGACATCCTGCCGCGCCTCGGCGAGCCCTATGTGACCAGCCGGCCCCAGGGCAAGGCGCGCCGGGCCCTGGTCGCCCAGATCGCCGCCTCGGTCGCCGCCG
>NZ_JBNFOJ010000003.1:0-27509 GCF_057364705.1 Brevundimonas sp. CURTG3B2_SDJG | reverse complement strand
CGGCCGCCGCGGCGGCCGCCGCTCCGGCTGAAGAGCCCGCCGCGGAGGCCGAAGGTTCGGCCGAGGTCGCCGTCGAGGAGGCTCCGGCTGAAGGCGCCGCCGAGGAAGCCCCGGCTGCTGAAGAGGCCCCGGCCGCTGAAGCCACCGAAGAAGAGAAGACCGAGGCCTAAGCCTTAATCCGCTCACCCCGGCCCCTGGGTCCGACCAGAGGTCGGCCCGAGGACAGGCTGCAGCCGGGGTCCAGACGACAGAAAGCAGCGTCCGACGCTCGGGCGCTGCTTTTCTGCTATCTGGCGGCGGCGTTTGTATCTGGGTCCCGGCCTTCGCCGGGAGGAGCGGAGGGTTTCGTGGCTCAGAGCGGCAAATTGGTTCTCGTCGGCCAGGTGGCGGGCGGGTTCGGCGTGAAGGGCGAGGTGCGGGTGACGGCCTACACCGCCGATCCCATGGCGCTGCTGGCCTATCGCGACCTGCTGCGCGTGGATGGTTCGGCGGGCCTGACCCTGACCTCGGCGCGGCCGGACAAGGCGGGCGTGGTGGGACGGGCCAGGGAGATCGCCACCAAGGAGCAGGCCGACGCGCTGCGCGGGCTGAAGCTGTTCGTTCCCCGCGATCGCCTGCCCGAGCCGGAGGAGGACGAGTTCTACCTGACCGACCTGATCGGCGTGCAGGCGCGCGAGCCGGACGGGCGGGTGCTGGGCACGGTGAAGTCGGTCCAGAATTTCGGCGCCGACGACATGCTGGAGATCACGCCGGCCGCGGGAGGGCCGACCTGGTACCTGCCGTTCACCCGGGACGCCGTGCCCGAACTGCATCTGGCGGACGGCTGGCTTGTGGCGGTCAGGCCCAACGAAGTGGGCGAGCGCGAGCCCGGTTAGGGCGAAAACGGCTCGGGCGGGCCGCGCCGAACCGGGCTCGCGGCCTGGGCGTCAGCTGTTGTCTTCGGTCGGAGCGCCCGGCCCGTTCTTCTTGATGGACTCGATGGCGTTCTGGGCCGAGGCCTTCGAGGAATAGCCCTCGGTCGAGAAGATCGTCTCGGAATTGTATTTGAAGCGGACGCGGAACTCGCCCGCCTTGTCTTTGTAGATCTCGAACTTGTGCGCCATCTCAGGGTCCTTGCGTGAGGGGGCGTTCAGGTTTGTCGCACGGCGGCCCGCCGTCAATCCGCGATATGTCCGGCTGCCGACACAGGAGCGTGATCGTCAAGCTTGTGAACCTCTGCCGTGACGCCGCGTTACCGGGGCTGTGCAGCAAGGGAAAGGCGCGCGACATGAGCATTTTCAGTTCGATCTGGGACCGTATCCGGGGCCGCAAGCCGGCCGCCGCGGCGCCGCGCCGGACGCGACGTTCACCTCGGCCCCGGCCCCTCAGGCCGCGCCCGCCGCGGCGGCGCCCGTGGACGTCGAGGCGATCCTGGTCTCGATGGCCGACATGAAGGGCGGAGGCGGCAACTGGCGCACCTCGATCGTCGACCTGCTGAAGCTGCTCGACCTCGACTCCAGCCTGGACGCCCGCAAGGAACTGGCCGCGGAGCTGGGCGTGAACGCCGGGCCGCACGGCTCGGCCGAGCAGAACATCGCCCTGTCCAAGGCGGTGTGGGCCAAGCTGGCAGAGAACGGCGGCGTGGTTCCGGCCTCGCTGCGGGACTGACCCCGGGGGCGGCCGTGCCCTCCACCGTCATCCGCCGTTTCGACTATGACGCGCCGCGGCGGCGGCTGCGGGTGACGTTCACCTCGGGCGATGTCTACGACTACGACGCCGTCCCGCCCGAGGTGGTGGAAGGCCTGCGGAACGCATCTTCCAAGGGGCGGTTCTTCGGACCGAACATCCGGGACAGCTATCCCTATCGGCGGGTCAGGCGGGGCGAGGGCCGCGCCTGACCCGTCTCATATCCGGCGTCTCCAGCGCAGGGCGGCCAGGGTCACGAAGCCGGCCAGCAGGCCCCAGAAGGCCGAGCCGATCCCGAACAGGGCCACGCCCGAGGCCGTGGCCGCGAAGGCGACGACCGCGGCCTCCCTGTCCGCCGGCTCCGCCATCGCGCCGGACAGGGCGGCCGGTCGAGCCGGACCGATCAGGGCCAGGCCGGGTCAGGATGGCCAGGGCGGCCGAGGGCATGGCGATGAACAACCCGGCCAGCGGCGCGGCGAACAGGGCGACGACGAGATAGAGGCCACCGTAGAGCACGCCCACGATCCAGCGCCGTCCAGAGTCGGGATGGGCGTCCGGCCCGGTGCAGATGGCCGCCACGATGGCCGCCAGGTTGATTCCATAGGCGCCGAACGGGGCCAGGACGACGGTGGCCAGGCCCGTGGAGACCAGCAGCGGGCCGGGCGGAGGCTCGTAGCCGGCGGCCTTCAGCACGACCAGTCCGGGCAGGTTCTGCGAGACCAGCGTCACCAGGAACAGGGGCAGGGCCAGGCTGATCGCGGCCTTCGGGTCGAAGGCCGGCATGACGGGCGACAGCTGGCCGAACAGACCTGTCCCCGGCGGCGTTCCCAACTGACCGCGCAGCGCCAGCGCCAGGAAGGCCCCGGCCAGGACGGCGGGCAGGGCCCAGGCCGGCGCGAACCGGCGCATGGCCAGGAAGACGGCGAACAGGCCCGCCGCCAGCGCCAAGTCGTTCGGAAAGACTAGGAACAGCTTCACGCAGAACGGCAGCAAAACGCCCGCCAGCATGGCGGAGGCCACGCCCGCGGGAATGCGCGCCGCCAGCCGGCCCAGGGCCGGGACCAGGCCCGTGACCACCATCAGGGCGCCGGCGATCAGAAAGGCGCCGATCGTGGTGGGCCAGCCGAGACCCAGCGTCGAGGCGGCCAGCAGGGCCGCGCCGGGCGTCGACCAGGCCAGGATGATCGGGACCTTCAGACGCCAGCTGAGCAGGACGCCCGGCCCGCCGATGCCCAGGCACAGCGCCGTCACCATGGACACGATCTGGTCCGGCGCGGCGCCCAGCGCATGCCCCGCCTGGACCACCAGGGCCACGGTGCCGCCGAAGCCGATGATCGTCCCGACCGCGGCGGCCGACAGGGCGGAGACGGGCAGGCGCGAGGAGGTCATGCCTCGCGATTACCGTTTCGCTCCGGGCGGGGGAAGCGGTCGCCTGCGGAATGCAGTCGGGGCTTTCGGTCGGATCGTTCGAGCCCACCGGCTCTGGCCGCCGCCTCTATTCCTGGCGCCAGCAGGCCGCCAGATTGTCCCTCGCGGCGCGCCCGAACTCCGCGATCAGCCCGCCGTTGCCCGATATCTCGACGCGGGTGTTCGCAATGTGATCGGGCTGGGTTCCTCGACCCCAGACGGTCGTCTGCAAGCCATCCTCCGTCACGCCCCGTGGCCGCCGTCCGTCAGGGGACGCTTCGTTCGGCGTGACCCCCGGAATCTCGATGCGGGGCGCAACCAACGTCGTCAGCCAGATCAGGGTGTTCCTCAGCGCGGGGCAATCCTCGGAGGTTGCCCAGGTGGTGGTTTCGACACCATCGTCGCCCGTACTTTGACGTCGTGCCGTGAAATCGATCCAAGGCGATCCGTCTGGAAGGCGTAGCGTGCGGCGCGCCCGGATGAAAATTTCGACGCTCTCCTGACGATCTGTATGCGCGTCCCGGATTGTGAAACCCGCGACGGCCGCCACGCCCCTTACGCGTTCCTGAGCGTCATCCCCTTGCGGCGGTGTGGCCGAACCTGGGGATGCGAAGCTGACGGATGACAGGAAAAGGATCAGCCCCGAGGCGAGGATTCTAGTTTGGGCAGAAGTCGGCATTTGGGCTCACCTCCTGTCCAGGGCTTTCTTCGTCGCCGTAGAGATTGTCCTGATTGTAGGCTCAAGCCGCCTATTCGACGGGCCTCTGGTCGCTCCAGCACTCGGCAAGCTGGGTTTCGGCGAAAGCGGTCCATCTGTCTATGAGGCCGTCGGATCCAGAGAAGGCCAGGATGGACGGAGCGCCATCCGCTTGTCTGGCCAAGCCCCAAACAGAGCTGACTTCTGGATGAACCCGTGTCGGAGGTCCGCCCAGTGCAGAACTGCCGGCGGGCGGCGCGTTGTAGAGTGGGGGGATCTGGAAGGTTGGGGGCGTCAGGCGTTCGAATTCCCTCAGCACCCCGTGCAAGGCCCCGCAGGTTCGTCCATCGGCCCAGCCGAGAACAGAAAGGTGGCCGTCGCCGTTTTCCAGGCTCCGTCTCGCGAACGGAATCGCCCCAAATCTGACGCCGTCATTCGTCGCCGCAGGGTCGCGGTAGGTGTAGAAATCGACGATCTCGACACCAGCTTCTCCGTCCTTTGCGTAACCGCCTAAATAGAGCGCATCCCTCGGCCCGGTCGAACGGCCTCGCTCATACCGGGACTGGCCATCTCCAAAATCTTGCGCGAGCGCGGCCTGTGGGAGCGCTATGGCCAAACAGGCGGAAAACAGCCGTGCTCTCAGTTTCCAGGACATGGTTCGGCATCCGGATTGACTTCAGGGCCTGGCGTGAAGGTGTTCTCGCGCCTGCTGAGCTGTTTCGGGAGTGTAGAAGTTAATCTGATTGTACGGAACGAATCCTGCAGGTCCCTGATTCTCCGCCACGATGTACATCCGCACCACGCTACCGTCGCCGCCGTTCGCACTTACGAAGGTGCTCATGCTCGCGATGTGACCAATATCGCCGCGATCTTCCAGGCCAGGACCCGGACCTGTTGAAGGCAGGTGGCTGCCTGAACCGTGACTATGTACAGAGCCTATGATGGTTGCGGGGTCGATGCCTTCGTCGGAAAGTCGAACATTCCCCACGTGGCCCGAGGTAAAAGGATCGCCATGAGTTGGTGGTCCCATTCGGATCGAGCCGTCCGAGGCGCGATACAAGTAGCATCCCCACTCTCGAACATTCAGATTCTCGGCAGGCACCATTTCGCTCGCTAGCCTGGCAAACTCTTTCGCCGCCTCAGCCGCCGCCGCATCCGCGTTCCACTCCAGCGCCGTCGCTGGATCGGAGCATGGATCTGGCCATTCCGGGTCCTCCAGGACGGGGACATTCGGATCGACGGGCCCCGTCGGGTCCGGTTCGCGGACGGGGAACGGCTCGGACGGTTCCCGCCGGCGCTGACCTACGACGACGATATCCGGCAGAGTGTCGGTCATGGGGGGCTCCTGTATGGAGCCAGGCTACCCCCCCCCCCCTTGCTCGCCGAATGCTAGAGCTTGGGGGGTCACTTCCGGTTGATCGTCCTCACCCCTCCTCGTCGCCCGCCAGGCCCATCATGTGGAAGCCGGCGTCGACGTGGATGACCTCGCCGGTGGTCGACAGACCCAGGTCCGAGCAGAGCCACAGCGCGCAGCCGGCGACGCCTTCCATGGAGGTGTCTTCCTTCATGGCCGACATGGCGCGGCCTTGGGCGATCATGCCGCGGCCGCCCGAGATGCCGGCCAGCGAGAGGGTGCGCATGGCGCCGGCCGAGATGGCGTTGACGCGGATGCCCTTGGGGCCAAGGTCGCGGGCGATGTAGCGGGTCGCGGCCTCGAGCGCCGCCTTGGCCACGCCCATGGTGTTGTAGTTCGGGATGGCGCGTTCCGAGCCCAGGTAGGTCATGGTGACCAGGCTGCCGCCGTTCGGCATCAGCTTGGAGGCGCGCTTAGCGACGTCCACGAAGCTGAAGGCCGAGATGTTCATGGCCAGAAGGAAGCTGTCGCGGCTGGTGTTGTCGACGAACGACCCCTTCAGCTCGTCCTTGTTGGCGAAGGCGACGGAATGGACGACGAAATCGATCGTGCCGAAGGTCTTCTCCAACTCGGCGAAGGCGGCGTCCATGGAGGCGTCGTCGGTGACGTCGGCCTGGATGACGGCCCGGGCGTTCACGCTCTCGGCCAGCGGGCGCACGCGGCGCTCCAGCCCCTCGCCCAGATAGGTGAAGGCCAGTTCGGCGCCTTGCGCCGCGAGTTGCTGGGCGATGCCCCAGGCGATGGAATTGCTGTTGGCGACCCCCATGATCAGGCCCTTCTTGCCCTTCATGAGTTCGCCGGCGGGCATGTTCCAGCCTTCGGTGGTCGCCATGGGTCGTCTCCGTGTTCTGAACGCGGAGGGTTAGCAGGGGGCGTCGAACGGGGGAAGCGTCAGGTTCGGAGGGCTGGCGCGGCGCGCGGGACCAGCTAGCGTGGCCGGGGACGGGAGGCGTCGATGATCGGATGGATCGGGGTGGCGGCGGCGCTGGCGGCGGGACAGGCGGTTCCTTCGGCTCAGCGACCCGAGGTGGCGATCGTCGTGGTGACGCTGGACGAGGCGCGCCAGGGCCAGATCAAGCACGGGCGGAACGTGCTGGCCGCCCTGGGCGACGAGCGGTTCGGCCGCTACCGCCTGCGCGAACCCTCTATCCCGACGGCGGGGTTCGCTGACTGCGTGGAGGACCATCCGGAGTACGGGCTGAACTTCTGCGCCCGGTTCAATCTGCACCGCGCCTGGAGCGAGGGGGCGCCGCCCCACGTGGTGGTGGCGTTCACCGACCACGGCCTGACGTGGCGCGAGGACGACGGGGACATGAGGGCCCTGTGCTACGGCCGGGGCGCCCAGGCCGCCGACGCGGCGGCGCAGAACATCTGGCTGTGGACCCGCTCGGCGCTCATGCACGGCGTCCAGGACTGGGAGCGAGACCAGGACGCCCTGGCGGCCTGCATCGACGCAGCCATGGCCGAGGTTCCCGGAACGCCCAGGCCGGACCCGCTCCGGCGCTAGCGGTCGACCTTGGACAGGATCAGCGTCCCGTTCGTCCCGCCGAAGCCGAAGGAGTTGGACATCACGTGCGTCAGCGGGCCGTCGTGGCGCCGGCGCAGGATCGGCATGCCCTCGAACTCGGGATCGAGGTTTTCGATGTGGGCGCTCTCGGCGGCGAAGTCGTTGGCCATCATCAGCAGGCAGTAGATCGCCTCCTGGGCGCCGGCGGCGCCCAGCGAGTGGCCCGTCAGGGACTTGGTCGAGGAGATCATCGGCAGGTTGTCGCCGAAGACGTTGCGGACCGCGCCCATCTCCTTGCTGTCGCCGACCGGCGTCGAGGTGCCGTGCGGGTTCAGGTAGTCGATCCTGGGATTGCCAGCCATCTCCAGCGCGATCTTCATGCAGCGCTCGGCGCCCTCGCCCGAGGGGGCGACCATGTCGTAGCCGTCCGAGTTGGCGCCGTAGCCGGTGACCTCGGCGTAAATCTTCGCGCCACGCGCCACGGCCCGCTCGTACTCTTCCAAGACCACGATGCCGGCGCCGCCCGCGATGACGAAGCCGTCGCGGTCCTTGTCGTAGGCCCTGGAGGCCTTGGACGGGGTCTCGTTGAAGTTCGACGACATGGCGCCCATGGCGTCGAACATGTTGGACATGGACCAGTCGATGTCCTCGACGCCGCCGGCGAAGACCACGTCCTGCTTGCCCCAGGCGATCTGCTCGGCGGCCGCGCCGATGCAGTGGGCGCTGGTCGCGCAGGCCGAGGAGATCGAATAGTTGATCCCCTTCAACTCGAACCAGGTGGCCAGCACGGCCGACGGGCCCGAGGCCATCGCCTTGGGCACGGCGAACGGCCCGATGCGCTTGGGCGAGCCCTTCTCGATCGTCGTCTGGGCCGCCTGGAGGATGACCTGGGTCGAGGGGCCGCCTTCGCCGACGATCAGGCCGATGCGCTCGGACTTGATTTCGTCGGGCGTCAGACCGGAGTCCTTCAGGGCTTCCTCGAAGGCGATATGCCCCCAGGCGGTTCCGTTGGCCAGGAAACGGGCGGCGCGGCGATCCACCAGCGGGGCCCAGTCCTCGGCGGTCACGCCGAGCGACGGGGGCGCCCAGACCTGCGAACGGAAGCCGTGGGCGGCGTGGTCGGCGGCGTGCTGGACGCCCGACCTGGCCTCGCGCAGCGACGCGGTGACCTCTTCCGCTCCAGTCCCGATGGAGGAGACGATGCCCAGGCCGGTGACGACGACACGCCGCATGGTGGTTTCCTTCTTAGAACGCTCAGTCGCCGCGTAGACCGCAGTCTGTCTGGATATAGGGGTTCAGTCGCCCTGCGGCTCGGTCGCACCGCCGAACAGGCCGACGCGCATGTCGTTGCAGGTGTAGATGACCTCGCCGTCGGCCTCGAGTACGCCGTCGGCGATGCCCATGACCAGCTTGCGGTTGATGACCCGCTTCAGGTCGATCTTGTAGACGACCTTCTTGATGTCCGGCGTGACCTGGCCGGTGAATTTGACGTCGCCCACGCCCAGGGCGCGGCCGCGGCCCGGGCCGCCGATCCAGCCCAGGTAGAAGCCGACCAGCTGCCACATGGCGTCCAGGCCCAGGCAACCCGGCATGACGGGATCGCCGATGAAGTGGCACTGGAAGAACCAGAGGTCCGGGTGGATATCCAGCTCGGCCTCGACATAGCCCTTGCCGTGGGCGCCCCCGTCCGCGCTGATCCGGGTGATCCGGTCGAACATCAGCATCGGCGGAGCGGGCAGCTGGGCGTTGCCCGGTCCGAACAGCTCGCCGCGGCCCGAGGCCAGCAGGGCCTCGTAATCGAACGAGGACGGATATTTCGATTGGCTCAAGGACGCTCTCCGACGGGTGTTGCCGTCGGGTTACACGAGCCGCCGCAAGGGCTCAAACCTTTTCAGGATCGGGACCGTCGTCAGCCCGCGGCGGCGGCGGACCGCCGACCGAGCCCGGCGGGTCGGTTGGCGTTGCACAGGGCGTGCTGCTGGGCGCCGAAGACCGCCCGTTCGCGGACCCAGCCGCGCAGGCGGCGCACCCGGACCTCGCACCAGCCGTCCTCGCACGCGTCGATCGAGACCAGCGAGCGCGGCGACAGGCGCGCCCGGACCTGAGAAGTCTCGGAGCGCCCGGCGTGGATCGCGATCTCAGCGTCCGAGGCGTTGAAGACGCTGCGGCGGCTGGACACCACGCTGCGGTGAACCCAGGCGACGGCGCGTCGGGGTCGCAGATCTTCCGCCATTCGGTGGTCTCGGCGATGACCTGAACGGGCAGGTTCGACACCTGGTATTCCCATAGGATCCGGTAGTCGAGGCCGGGGCCCTGGCGCGCCCGCACCTCGTCCGATTTCAGCGACAGCCAGCGCGGCACGGGTTGGCCGCTAGGCGTCGGGCGGCCGTCCGGCATGGTGTTCCCGGCGCCAGCGAGCACGGCGGCGCCCATCAGGCCCGCGACGAGCGCGAAACACCGGATTCTGGAGCGAGCTTTGCCAGACACGGACAGGACCATTAAAGCCGGAGGGACGTGCAACCGAAGGCTCCCAATGTCCCCGCCCAGGCTTAAGGTCGTGTTAACCAGGCGCCTGCCGGACGCCGTCGAGACGCGCATGCGCGAGCTGTTCGACGCCGAGCTGAACCTGACCGACCGGCCGATGGACCGGGCCGCGCTGGAGGCGGCGGTGGGCTACGCCGACGTGCTGGTGCCGACCATCACCGACGTCATCGACGCCGGGCTGATCGCCAAGGCGGGCGACCAGCTGAAGATGATCGCCAACTTCGGCGCCGGGGTGGACCATATCGACGTCGACGCGGCCGTCGGGCGCGGCCTGATCGTCACCAACACCCCCGGCGTCCTGACCGAGGACACGGCCGACCTGGCCATGAGCCTGATCCTGGCGGTCAGCCGCCGGATCGTGGAAGGGGCGCGGGTGGTCGAGGAGGGCCGGTTCGAAGGCTGGACCCCGACCTGGATGACCGGCCGCAAGCTGTGGGGCAAGCGGCTGGGGATCGTCGGGATGGGGCGGATCGGCCAGGCCCTGGCGCGCCGGGCCAAGGCCTTCGGGATCCAGGTCCACTACCATAACCGAAAACCCGTCCCGGCCCTGATCGCCGAGGAGCTGGGGGCGACCTACTGGGACGACCTGGACCAGATGCTGCAGCGGATGGATCTGATCTCGCTGAACTGCCCGGCGACGAAGGAGACGCATCACCTGCTGGACGCCGGCGCCTGGCCCGCCTGGCCAGCCCCACGCCCATCCTGTCACACCACGCGCGGCGAGCTGATCGACGAGGCCGCCCTGGCCGAGGCCGTGGCGGGCCGGCGGATCGCCGGGGTCGGGCTGGACGTCTTCGAGCACGAGCCGGCCGTGCATCCCGGCCTGGTCGGCCACGCCAATGTGGTGCTTCTGCCCCACCTGGGATCGGCCACCATCGAGGCCCGTCAGGACATGGGCGATCGGGTCATCGCCAACATCATGACCTTCGCCCGCGGGCACAGACCGCCGGACCGGGTCATTCCCGCGATGCTATGATCCGGACAGCTTGACGGTTGCCCGAGGCTTGGGCTTGGGTCGGTCCGTGAGGGTCAGGGGGCGTGCATGACATCCAAGGTTTCCAAGGCGGCTGGGGCCGCCTTGTCGCGCCGCGGTCTCTTGGCGGGCGCGGGCGCCGTCGCCGGGGCCTGTCTGTTGCGGCCGGTCGTCGCCGCGGCGCGGGCGGCGGTCTATCCCCTCGAAACCTTCTTCACGACGCAGAAGGTCCGCGCGGCTTCGCTGTCGCCGTCCGGATCGCGCATCGCCGTGCTCGAGCAGATCGGCACGGAGGCCGAACCGCTCGGGATCATCGACATCATCCAGGCCGACGATCCTCAGGGACCGCGCATGCGCATCCCGCTGGGGCCGATCCGGGTCGAGGCGATGCAGTGGGGCAACGACGATCGTCTGCTGGTTCGCATCGCAGTCACCCAGACCCTGGACGGGCGCGCGTCGACCGGCTCCAACCTCAGGTCGGGGGATGCGAAGGTCGTGTCCTGGCGAATCCTGTCGGTGCACGCCACGACCGGCGAGCCGGTGATGATGTTCCAGGACCAGCGCGAACGGATGCGGCGCTCGCTGGACATGGGCCAGGTCATCGACCTGCTGCCCGCTGAACACGATCATGTGCTGATGACGGCCTGGGAGCGCGACGGGGTTCTGGGCCTGCATCGGGTGGACATCACCACTGGCTCGGCCGAACTGATCGAGCGTGGAACCAGCGGCACCTACGGCTGGCGAACCCAGAAAGGCGTGCCGGTGATGCGGCACGACATCAACAATCGCGGCACGATGGAGACCGTCTACGCCCGCGCGCCCGACGAGACAGAATGGAAGCTGGTCCGGCGGACGCGGGTGGTCGACGCCCCCGACTTTTCTTGGGTGGGCGAGACCGATCGCCCGGCGTGGTGCTGGTCACCGCCCGGGCCGAGGGCGAGGATCTCGAGAGCGTGCGCGAGATGGACCTGGTCTCGCTGACGCTCGGCGCGCCGCTCAACGGCAAGGCGGGACGGGACGTCCTGTACGGGCTCACGGATTCGGCCGGCCGCTACCTGGGCGCCGCCTACTATGGAGCGCGGCTGGAATACGAGTTCGACGAACCCGCGCTGGCGGCGCATCACCGCGCGCTGAACCGCTTCTTCGACAACGAGTGCGACGTGCACCTGACCGACGTCGATGCGGCCAGGAACCGCTTCATCGCCTATGTGATCGGCCCGCGAGAGCCCGGGGCCTGGTTCTTCTACGACAAGACGGCGCGCGCGATCGTCGCCATCGGCCAAGCCCGTCAGCTGGAGTCCGCGCGCCTTGGCGAGACCGAGGCGTTGCAGGTCCCGACCCGCGACGGAGCCACGATCGAGGCCTATCTGACGGCCCTCCCGGGGGCGCGCCCCGGCCCTTGGTCGTCCTGCCTCACGGAGGCCCTGAACTGCGCGACATGCGAACCTGGGATCGTCAGGTCCAGGTCCTGGCGGCGCAGGGATGGTGGGTGCTGCAACCCAATTTCCGGGGGTCGGGCGGCTACGGCCTGGAGTTCGCGAAGCAGGGTTGGACCCGCTGGGGCGAGCGGATGCAGGACGACATCGAGGACGCCGTGGCTCACGCCGCGACTCTGAAGGGCCTGGACGCCGGCAGGGTCGCCATCATGGGCACCAGTTACGGCGCCTATGCCGCCTTGATGGGTGCGGTGAAGCGTCCCGATCTCTACAAGGCGGCCATCGGCATCTGCGGGGTCTATGACCTGCCGGACGTCCTGGCTTGGGAGGAGCGCGAGGACGACACTTCGGGGAAGCCCATCTACGAGTTCTGGACCAAGCGGATCGGGGATCGCAGGACCATGGGTCCCGCGCTGGAGGCCGCCTCGCCGCGACGCAGGGCGGCCGAGGTGGCGTGTCCGGTGCTGCTGGTGCATGGCGTGGACGACATCATCCTGCCCGTCCAGCAGTCCCGGCGCATGCGCGACGCGCTGCGCGCGGCGGGCAAGACGGTCGAACTGGTCGAGGTCGAGGACGCCGGCCATGGCGATTGGGAGGACGCCAAGGAGCAGGAACTCATGACCCGCTATGTCGCCCTGATCCGGCAGGCCTTCGCCTAGGGCCGCCCCGGGGTGCAGGATGCGCAGTCCGGGTCTGCGGCGACCCGGACCGTGCGGGCCGCTCCCGCCAGGCCGTCGTAGAGCAGCAGCCGGCCCGACAGCGGCTCGCCCGTGGCGGCGACGATCTTGATCGCCTCGAGCGCGGCCATCGCGCCGACCACCCCGGCCAGGGCGCCGATCACGCCCACCCGGGCGCAGGTGTCGGCGTCCGGCGGAGCTTCCGGAACCAGGCAACGATAGCAGGGCCGGCCGTGGAAGACGCCGACCTGTCCGCTCCAGCGCCCAAGAGCCCCTGAAACCAAGGGGATATGCTGGGCCAGGCAGGCGTCGTTCACCGCGAAGCGGGTGTCGAAATCGTCCGTGCCGTCGATGACGACGTCGCAGGCCTCCAGAAGGGCGGCGGCGCTGCCGGCCGTCAGACGCTCTGGACGGGGCTCGAT
Source organism: Brevundimonas sp. CURTG3B2_SDJG (assembly GCF_057364705.1). NCBI lineage: Bacteria > Pseudomonadati > Pseudomonadota > Alphaproteobacteria > Caulobacterales > Caulobacteraceae > Brevundimonas > Brevundimonas sp. CURTG3B2_SDJG. The sequence continues at coordinate 14,767 of NZ_JBNFOJ010000003.1, read as the reverse complement.
CCGGACGTGCGGATTGAGCGCGGTCAGCGCCTCGGCGCCGGCCTCGACCTTGGGGCGTCCGACATCGGGCGTGGAGAACGTGATCTGGCGCTGGAGGTTGGAGAGGACCACCGCGTCGTCGTCGATCAGCCGAAGTGTCCCGATACCGGCAGCGGCGAGATACAGGGGCGGCGGGCGCGCCGACGCCGCCCAGGCCGACCAGGGCGACGCGCGCCGCCTTCAGCCGCTGCTGCCCGGGTCGCCGACCTCGGCCAGGACCAGCTGGCGCGCATAGCGCTCGATTTCGTCGTCGGAGAAGGTCACGGCCCTCAGTTAGGGCGCGCGGAGCCGAAGGTCACGCGTTCAGGCGGCCTTGCGGAGGTCCAGCAAGGCTTCGGCTTCGTTGGCGGTGAGGCTGGAGATGCCCGACAGCCAGCTGGGCCAGCATGGCGGCGGGGTCGCCGCACAGGCTCATCGGCTCGCTCAGGCGCGCGCGGCGATCAGGGTGTCGCTGAGGATGCGCAGGCCGGTGTGCCGCTTGTCGGCCAGCAGCCGACGCATGAGACGGTCCAGGTCGACGCGTCCGCCCTCCAGGGCCTGCAAGATGTGGCCCCGGTGGAACATGACGCAGCCGAGATGCAATCGCGGCGGTTGTTGGCTTCGGACTCGCCGAGAATCTGAGCGATCGACAGGGTCGAGGTTCCAGTCACGCCGACGGCTTCGCTGGCGTAGATCACGCGGTGAAGCACGTCGCTTCCCTTATATGGCTTGTATGGGGTACAGATTGGCGAAGTAACGGCTTACATTGGTCGGAATATGGCTTCGCCGTATCGTTGTTTTCCAACACCTTCCGCTTGCCGCGCCGCATTTCGGTCTCCATCTGAAACGGATGACTAACGAACACTCCCCCTCTCCCGGCTGGCACGGCACCACCATCCTGGCCGTGCGCAAGGACGGCCGGACCGTCATCGCCGGCGACGGCCAGGTCTCGATGGGGCCGACGATCGTCAAGGGTGCCGCGCGCAAGGTGCGCGTCCTGGCGGGCGGCAAGGTCCTGGCGGGTTTCGCCGGCGCGACCGCCGACGCCTTCACCCTGATCGAGCGCCTGGAGGCGAAACTGGAGCAGTATCCCGACCAGCTGGCGCGCGCCTGCGTCGACCTGGCCAAGGATTGGCGCACGGACCGTTACCTGCGGCGGCTGGAGGCCATGCTGCTGGTGGCCGACCGGAACTCGATCTTCACCGTCACCGGGGTCGGCGACGTGCTGGAGCCGGAGTACGGGGTCGCCGCGGTCGGTTCGGGCGGCAACTACGCCCTGGCGGCGGCCCGGGCGCTGATGGAGAACACCGAGCTGGACGCCGAAACGATCGCCCGTCGGTCGATGGCCCTGGCGGCGGAGATCTGCGTCTACACCAACGGGAATTTGACTGTCGAAACGCTCTCCTAGGGGCGCTATCGCTCGCCGCTTGAGCGCAGAGGGGCGAGGCGGCTTTCCGCGATTTAACGGGACAGCGGGGGCCTTCTGACGCTCCATGGCGGCGGGAGGATTTCCGCATGCGCACGCTCGCCTTCGTCGCGGCCCTGGCGGCCGCCCGTCCGCCCTCGCCCAGCAGCCCGACGCCGCGCCGGTGGTGGCCGCCGAGCGGGCCTTCGCGGCGGATGCGCCGGCCCTGGGCGTCGCCGGCAGCTTCAACAAATGGTCGGTCCCCGAGGCGATCGTGATCGCCGGCGGTCGCGCCCAGTGGATCGGCGAGGTCTATCCCGACGCGCCGAGACCGGCCGACGAGCCGTTGCTGGAGTGGTGGCCGAATTTCGCCGGGATCGCGCGGTCCGGCGACCTGGGCTTCACCACCGGCGGCGTGGCCGTGGGCGGCCGGAGGGCGGGACACTACTTCACCATCTGGACGAAGCAGCCGGACGGTTCCTGGAAATGGGTCTACGACGGCGGCTCGGGCGCCAGCGCGGCCGACGTGCCGGGAACGGAGACGGAGCCGGTGATCCTGGAGCCGGGGCCGGAGGTGTTGATCGCGGCCAGCCGAGACGGCTCGGTTCCGCATGCGGACCCCGACGGGGCCCTGGCCCGGATCAAGGACCTGGAGGCCGACCTGGCCCGGGCGGCGGCGACCGACCAGAAGGCCGCGCACCTGGCCGTCCTGGCCGACAACGGACGCCTGTATGTGGCGCCCCTGGCGCCCGCGATCGGGGCGGGACGCCTTCGCCGCGGCGCTGAACGGCTGGCCGGCGACATTCCGGTTCGGGCCGACCGAGGGCGGCGGTCAGTCGCGCTACGGCGATCTGGTCTGGACCTACGGACCGGCTGAGTGGGAGCGCGACGGACAGGCGCGGACCGGCCACTATGTGCGTCTGTGGCAACGACAGGAAGACGGCTTCCGGATCGTGCTGGCCCAGCTGATCCCGGCTCCGCCGCTCGCGCCTGCCCCCGCCCCGGACCCCCTGCGACGCCGCCGCCCCCTCCCGCCGGGGGCTGAAGCGCCCTATCTGCGCAGCATGACCGATCTGTCTCCCCGCGAAATCGTCTCCGAACTGGACCGCTTCATCGTCGGCCAGGACGACGCCAAGCGCGCCGTCGCCGTCGCCCTGAGAAACCGCTGGCGCCGCAAGCGCGTGCCCGAGGACCTGCGCGACGAGGTGACGCCTAAGAACATCCTGATGATCGGACCGACCGGCGTGGGCAAGACCGAGATCGCCCGGCGTCTGGCCCGTCTGGCCGGCTCGCCCTTCCTGAAGGTCGAGGCCACTAAATTCACCGAGGTGGGCTACGTCGGACGCGACGTCGACCAGATCATGCGCGACCTGGTCGAGGCCGCCCTGGTCATGGTGCGCGACAAACGTCGGTCCGGGGTCAAGGCCCGGGCGGAGGGGCAGGCGGAGGAACGCATCCTGGACGCCCTGGTCGGGCCGGGATCGCAGCCGGCGACCCGCGAGGCCTTCCGCAAGAAGCTGCGGGCCGGCGAACTGGACGACAAGGAGGTCGAGATCCAGCTGGCCGACACCAGCTCTCCGATGCAGGGCCTGGACCTGCCCGGGGGCGGCAACGTCGGGATGATCAACCTGTCCGAAATGCTGGGCAAGCTGGGCGGCGGACGGACAAAGACGGTCAAGCTGGCGGTCCGCGACGCGGTCGGCCCGCTGACGACCGAAGAAAGCGACAAGCTGCTGGATCAGGAAAGCCTGACCAACGAAGCCCTGCTGCTGGCCGAGAACGAGGGCATCGTCTTCATCGACGAAATCGACAAGGTGGCGGCCCGGTCGGAAGCGCGCGGCGCCGACGTCTCCAGAGAGGGCGTGCAGCGCGATCTGCTGCCGCTGATCGAGGGCACGACGGTGTCGACCAAGTATGGGCCCGTGAAGTCCGACCACGTGCTGTTCGTCGCCTCAGGCGCCTTCCACGTGGCCAAGCCGTCGGACCTGCTGCCCGAGCTCCAGGGGCGTCTGCCGATCCGGGTGGAGCTGAAGGCCCTGACCCGCGACGACTTCGTGCGCATCCTGACCGAGCCCGAGGCCAATCTGATCCGCCAGAACCAGGCGCTGCTGGCGACCGAGGACGTGACGCTGACCTTCACCCCCGACGCGGTGGAGGCCATGGCCGACGCGGCGGTGGCCGCCAACGCCTCGGTCGAGAACATCGGCGCACGCCGGCTGCAGACGGTGTTGGAGCGAGTCCTGGAGGAGACCAGCTTCAAGGCTTCCGACCTCGCCGGCCAGACGGTCGCCTTCGATGGCGACAAGGTCCGCGAGCGCATCGGCGACCTGGCTAAGAACGCGGACCTGAGCCGGTACATCCTCTAGGCGGGCGTTCCTCCCCCTTCCCTGAAGGGGAGGAACGCCTTGCGTTGGGAACACACCGAGAACATAACTCGCCCATGCCCGCCGCCGTCCTCGAGATCGACCTCGTCTTCAGCCGCCCGGAGACCACGCTTTCCGTGACGCGGGGCGCCGCGCGCTGATGGTCGATCTGGGATACGCGCCCCTGCTAGAAGTGGGGCTGCCCAACGGACGGCGCGCCGACGTCATGGCCCTGGGGCCGCGCGGCGAGATCGTCATCTGCGAGGTGAAGTCCGGCATCGAGGACTATCGCGTCGATCGGAAATGGGGCGAGTATGGCCCGTTCTGCGACGCCTTCTATTTCGCGGTCGCGCCCGAGTTTCCACAGGACGTCCTGTCGGCGGAGCCAGGCCTGATCGTGGCCGACGGCTTCGGCGGGGCGGTGGTGCGCGACGCGCCCCTGACGCCGCTGGCGCCCGCGCGTCGCAAGGCGCTGACCATCGCCTTCGGGCGGCTGGCCGCCCTGCGCGGCCTCAGGGATCAGCCCGCCGGCTGAGCCTTCTCGACCACCGGCCCGCTTTCGCCGGCGGTCATGATGGCGGCGGTCGAGGCGGCGCAGCCCGACAGCTCTTCCTCGCCGACCTTGACCCGCGCCGTCAGCGGATAGGTCCGGTCGCTCATGCCGTCCGAACACTCGGTGGCGGCCAGCATGATGGCGATGTCCGTGCCCGAAGCCGTGGTCGCGTCATAGGTGGCGACGGTGCCCTGGATCAGGGGCTTGGGCTGGGGCGCGCGCTGCTCCGGCCGATCGACGCCGGAATAGATCAACTCCGTCCCGTTCAGCTCGATGGCCCAGAACGGTTCGGTGCCCAGGACACGGACCGGCTTGGTCAGGTCCACGCCGGCCAGGACTGGCGCGGGTTCGCCGGGGCCGGCGGCTCGGCGGGTTCGCCGGTCTCGGACGAGCAGGCCGAAAGGGTCAGGGCGGATATGGCGGCGAGGGCGATCAGACGCATGGGGCGCTCCATGGGGCGGACCGGCAAAAAGCCCTCGCGGACCTTCCGGGTCAAGTCAGAGCCAGCCTTTCCGCTTGAACCACAGCAGCGGCAGGACCGCCGAAACGACCATGGCCGCGACGGCCAGCGGATAGCCGGCCATCCAGTGAAGCTCGGGCATGTGGTCGAAATTCATCCCGTAGATCGAGGCGATCAGGGTCGGCGGCAGGAAGGCGACCGCCGCCACCGAGAAGATCTTGATGATCGAGGACTGCTCGATGTTGATCAGACCCAGCGCGGCCGAAAGCTGGAAATTGATCGAGGCGGCGGTGGCCTGGTTGTGGGCGACCAGGCTTTCGGCGTCGCGGCTGAGCGAGCGCAGATGGGCGCGGGCCTCGCCGGTGTCGACCCGCTCGTCGATGCCGACGAAGGCGAAGATGCGGACCAGGCCGGCCAGGCTCTGCTCGATGCGGGTGTTGGCGATCTGAGCGCGGCCCAGCTTGGTCAGCAGCTTCTCGAAGCCGACCGTCTTGCCGGGCGAGAAGACGTGGATCGCGATCGCTTCGACCCGGGTGACGTTCTTGGACAGGATGTCCGAGGCGCGGTCGATGACCGCCTCCATCAGGTTCAGGAACATGTCGACGCCGGACCCGCATAGGTGCGGCTCGCGCTCCAGCTTCTCGGCCATCATGGCGAACGGCTTGGGGTCGGCGTAACGGATCGTCACCAGGGGGCCGGGGGTGAGAATGAAGGTCACCGGATCGACGCTGGGAATCTCCTCGTCGCCATGGGTGATGATGTCGGCGGTGACGTAGGTCGCGCCGCCCTCGCGATAGATCCGGCTGGAGGCTTCCAGCTCGGCCATCTCCTCGCGGGTCGGGATCGACAGACCCAGCGCGGCCTCGAGGGCCAGGTCCTCGTCCTTGCTGGGTTGAATCAGGTCGATCCAGACGGCGTCGACCGGCAAGGCGATGCGTCCGTTCTCGACGGTCAGGGGCTCATGGGTCGTGCGACCGGCGCGGTGGACGCGGATCACGAGCGGTCCCCGGGCTGCGGGGAGGCGGCCTCAGGGCTGGCCGGGCAGGGTCCCGACCGAAGCCATCTGCAGGCCTTCGGACGGCGTCTGCGGGGCTTTGTAGATGAAGCCGTAGGTCGGATAGACGGTCGTGCCCAGGTCATGGATCGGGTTGTACCAGACCTTCACGGCGGTCCAATCGCCGTTGTCGGACACGTCCACGACGGTGACGTTCTCCTCGACCTTGCCGCGGCTGCCGCCCCAGTTGGCGTGGGTCACGCGGATGACCCGGTCGGTCAGAACTTCGGAGACGACGGCCACATGGCCCAGCCGCATGCGTCCGCTGGACTGGAAGGCGAGGACGGATCCGACCTGCGGGCGCTCGCCGGTGCTGAAGCGGCCCTGGGCCTGGCGCCACCAAGTGTGGGCGTCGCCGAAGATCTCGATGCCCGAGAACATGCGGGCGAAGGTCACGCACTGCCAGTACGGCTCGTCGGCCTTTGCGGTCGGAGCCATGGCTCCGACCGCGAAAATCCCGAGGGTCGCCGCAACCGCGGCGGCTTGGAGCCGTTTCATCATGCTGGCGTGCTTCCCGACCTGCCTCGGACTCAGCCTTAGACGATAGTTTTGGAGGGTTGAAGAACCCTTTCAGGCGAGTCGGTGTGCGCTTTCGTCGCGGTTCCAGCTGAGCCGTTTCGCGCCGCCAGGCCCCTCAAAGCCTTGCGGGCCGGGCGTTCGACCAGGTGGTAGGTGAGCATGGCGGCGACCGGAATCGCGGCGACCACGGCCAGCCACACAATCACGTGAAATCGCTTGTCATCCGCCCCGGTCACGCGCGCGGCGACGTTGGTTGAGACCAGAAGCGCGGGCGCGCAGACCATGTAGATCGAGTAGCTGATCTCGCCTAGATAGACCCCGGCCTTGGAGCCCAGGACGCCGGCGCGGGCGTTGGGCAGCGCGCCCAGGCCCAGGATCAGGCCGCCGGCGCAGAGCACGGTGATCGGATCCCACAGGCCCAGCGAGGCGCTGACCAGGACGGCCAGGCCGCTGACCAGAGCGACGGGTCCGGCGAAGGGGATCGGCCCCCGGCGGTGGACCAGGTAGAGCGCGCAGCCCAGCAGGAAGCAGGGCACGATGCGCAGTGCGCCCCAGCGGAAGGTGGCCTCGGTCAGCGAGAAGCCCGCCAGCCGCTCGAAGGCCGTGTACAGGCTCAGGGCGAAGACGGCGGCCAAGGCGACGGCGAGGACCGGCCGGTCGCGCATCCGCCAGACGACGAAGGCGAAGACCGGGAAGGTCAGATAGGCGAACCATTCCGCCGAGATGGACCAGGACGGATGATTGAAGGCCGAGATCGGCGCCAGGCCCCAGGCGTGGGTCATCGTCAGATGGGCCGGCAGGGAGCGCCAGTCGGTCAGGCTGGGGTCGATGTCCAGGCCCGCGACCGTGCCGGCGACGCCCAGGGCGATCATGCCGAACAGGGTGACCAGGTGCAACGGATAGACCCGCGCGATCCGGGCCCACAGGAAGCCGCGATGCGAGTACCGCTTCTCGCCGGCCGCCTCCAGATACACATGGCTGAGGATGAAGCCCGACAGGACGAAGAAGACCTCGACGCCCAGATACCCCTTGCTGATCGCCACCGGCGTGAAGCCGACCGCCAGGTGCGGCCAGGCCGTGTAGAGCACGACCCAGGCGGCCGCGAGGAAGCGCAGCGTGGTGAGCGCGCGAAGATCGGGGGGTGTGGTCACGGGCGTCATGCCCGCGACGATACAACCCTAACGTCTGGAAACCGTTAAGCGGCGCACTCGGCCGGCTTGGTCTCGCCGGGCTTGTAGGCGGCGCAGGCGCGATCGATCTCGTCCTGGATCAGTTGGCAGGGGTTTTCTGGATTGCACGGCGGGTGGCTGGCGGTGCTGACGGCCATGCATCGTCTCACCAGCTCCATCGCCCCGTCCGACCCCTGATCGAGGGTGCAGGAGGTCGAGCTGGCCTCCGTCGGGGCGACGGCCTCCTCCTGCGGCGGGGCGTCGGCCGGCATCATCGGTTCCTGGGCGGCGGCTTCGGCGGAGGGAGCCTTGTCGGCCGGCGTCTCGGCCGGAGGACTGCAGGCGGCCAGGGCGAGAACGGCGGTCAGGAGGATCGGCAGGCGCATGGGGTCGTCTCCGCTGAGCTTCGGCGGCGGACGATGCCCGGTTTCGGCTAACGATGAAACCCCGGTCGCCCGGCGGGCGAGGGTCAGCGTCCCAGGGCGGCCCGCTGCAGGGCGAACAGCTCGGCGCAGCCGCCTTCCGCCAGCTGGAACAGCCGTTCGAATTCCGCCCGGGAGAAGCCGCGCTTCTCGCCCGTGGCCTGGATCTCGACGATGCTCCCGGAGCCGGTCAGGACGAAATTGCTGTCGGCCTCGGCCGAGGAATCCTCCTCGTAGTCCAGGTCCAGCACCGGCTGGTCGTTGCAGACACCGCAGCTGATCGCGGCGACCTGGTCCAGGATGGGGTCGGTCTTCAGCACGCCCTCGGCGCGCAGGTAGTCGAACGCCGAGGCCATGGCGACCCAGGCGCCGGTGATGGCCGCGGTGCGCGTGCCGCCGTCGGCCTGGACCACGTCGCAGTCCAGCACCACCTGGCGCTCGCCCAGCGCCTTCAGATCGACCACGGCGCGAAGGCTGCGGCCGATCAGGCGCTGAATCTCCTGGGTGCGGCCGCTCTGCTTGCCTGAGGCGGCCTCGCGCCGGCCGCGGGTGTGGGTGGCGCGGGGCAGCATGCCGTATTCGGCCGTCACCCAGCCGGACCCCTTGTTGCGCATCCAGCCGGGGACATTGTCCTCGACCGAGGCGGTGACCAGCACCTTGGTGTGGCCGAACGTCACCAGGCACGAGCCCTCGGCGTAGCGGTTCACGCCGGTTTCCAGCGTCACCTTGCGGAGTTGGTCGGGCGCGCGTTCGGAAGGGCGGGCTGTGGTCATGGGGAGGGTCCTTGGAAGCGGTCGCCGGGCTGCTTATCCTGAAACCATGAGCCTGTCCCCCGCCTCATCGCCCGGCGCCGTCGTCCTGCGGCCCGCGACGCTGGACGACGTTCCGACCCTTGAGGCCTGGGACCGGGAACCGCACGTGATCGCCTGCTCCAGCGACCGGCCGGACCTGGAGGTCGCCTTCGACGGGATCGAATGGGCCGAGGAACTGGCCGAGCGCTCGGATGTGAGCTTCTACCGGATTGCCGAGGTCGACGGCCGTCCGATCGGCGTCATGCAGGTCTGCGACCCCCATCTGGAGCCGACGCATTATTGGGGCGAGATCGAACCGAACCTGCGGGCCATGGACATCTGGATCGGGCCGCCGGACGCGCTGAACAGGGGATACGGCGCCCAGATGATGACCCAGGCGATCGACGCCGCCTTCGCTGAGCCGGCCGTGACCGCCATCGTCATCGACCCGCTGAACACCAATACGGACGCGCACCGGTTCTATCGCCGGCTGGGCTTTCGCGAGGTGGCCCGGCGGATGTTCGACGAGGATGACTGCCTGGTGATGCGGCTGGAGCGCGCCGACTGGGAAGGGCGGTCGCGGTGACGCCGTCGCTGCTCACGCCTTCGGGCCTCGAAGCCGGCGGGCTGGCCGGGCTCGACCAGCGCGCCCGCGACATCTTCCGGCGCATCGTCGAAAGCTATCTGCAGAGCGGAGAGCCGGTCGGCTCGCGCACCCTGTCGCTGTCCGGGGTGTCGCTGTCGCCGGCGTCGATCCGCAACACCATGCAGGACCTGACGCTGGCCGGCCTGCTGGCGTCGCCCTACACCTCGGCCGGGCGCATCCCGACGCACGCGGGCCTGCGCCTGTTCGTCGACGGCCTGCTGGAGATCGGCGACGTCGGCGCCGAGGAGCGCCGCGAGATCGATGCCCGGCTGGCCGGCCGCGGTCGCAGTTTCGAAGAAGCGCTGAACGAAGCCTCGTCCCTGCTGTCGGGCCTGGCGGGCGGCGCCAGCATCGTCGCCAGCCCGGTCAGGGACGCCGGCGTGAAGCACGTCGAGTTCGTCGCCCTGGGTCACGACCAGGCGCTGGCCGTTCTGGTCGGCGACGACGGCTCGGTCGAGAACCGGCTGATGCCGCTGAAGGCCGGGGTCACTCCCTCGACCCTGACCGAGGCCTCCAACTTCCTGAACGCGCGCCTGAAGGGCCGGCCGCTGCACGAGGCGCGCACCGAGATGCGCACCGAACTGGACGCCGCGCGGCGCGAGCTGGACGCCGCGGCGGCGCGTCTGGTCGAGGACGGCCTGGCCGCCTGGTCGGGCGGGGCGGAGCGCGAGCGGGCGCTGATCGTGCGCGGCCGCGCCAATCTGTTGCAGGACCGGGAGGCGGTCGAGGATCTGGAGAAGGTCCGCGTCCTGTTCGACGACCTGGAGCAAAAGGAGCAGCTGATCGGCCTGCTGGACGGCGTGTCCGCGGCCCAGGGCGTGCGCATCTTCATCGGCGCGGAAACGCGGCTGTTCTCACTTTCCGGTTCCGCCGTGATCGCGGCGCCCTATATGAGCGGCCGACAGCGGGTTCTGGGCGCCATCGGCGTCATCGGCCCCGCGCGACTGAACTATGCCCGAGTGATCCCGTTGGTGGACTACACCGCCCGGGTGCTGGGCCGGATGCTGGACGGACAAGAGACGTGAACGATACGCCCGAATACGAAGATCCGAACGAACTGGACGCCGACATCGGCGAGGCCGAGATCGAGGGCGGCCAGGACGACGGCCTGGACCCCATCGACGCCCTGATCGCCGAGCGCGACCAGTGGAAGGACCGCGCGCTCCGCGCCGTGGCCGAGGCCGAGAACACCAAGCGCCGCGCCGAGGCCCAGAACAACGACGCTCGGGCTTACGCCATCCAGAAGTTCGCCCGCGACCTGTTGGGCGTGGCCGACAACCTGGAGCGGGCGCTGCAGGCGGCGCCCAAGAACGCCGATGCGGGCGAACAGGGCCTGGTCACCGGCCTGGAGCTGACCCAGAAGTCCCTGCTGCAGGCGTTCGAGGCCAACAATCTCAAGCGGGTCGCGCCCGAACCGGGCGAGGCCTTCGACCCTCACCTGCACCAGGCGATGATGGAGCAGCCGTCCGACACCGTGCAGGGTGGCCAGGTGATCCAGACGCTTCAGGCCGGCTACGCCCTGTTCGGTCGCACGGTGCGGCCGGCGATGGTCGTGGTCGCCGCCAAGGGATCGGGCGCGGCGGCGGGCAACGCGGCCTATGCGGCGGCCCAGGCCACCGGCGGCAATTTCGACGGCAAGGCCTGATCTAGGCCGCGTCCTTCAGGATGGGGCGGGGCGATCGCTCCGCCGCCGTCTCCTCCCACCAATCGCCCAAAGCGTCGATCAGCGGGACCAGCTTCAGCCCGGCCGACGTCAGGTCGTAGTCGACCCGGCGCGGATAGCCTTCATGATCTGTGCGCCGGACGATCCCGGCCTCCTCCAGCTTGCGCAGCTCCAGGGCCAGCATGCGATGCGACACCGTGGGATTGTCGCGCCTGAGGTCGCCGAACCGCCGGGGCCCATCCTTCAATAGTAGAGCAGCAGGGTCGGCCAGCGGCCGCTGAGCACCCGCATGGTCTCCTCGATCGGGCAGGCCGAGACGACGTCCTTCATGGTTCGGGTCCGTTCTGGTTACAAAAAAGTGCGTAATTTACAGTGGGGAGCCGCGTCCCCAGGTTCCAGTCTCGCTGCGCGGCGTAGTCCTCGAAACTACGGAAAAGACACAATGGAACCGATCCTCCTCTACGGCTTCCCGGCCGGCGCCTCCATGGGCCTGGTGGCCGCCTTCGAATGGCTGGGCCAGCCCTACCGCCTGAGCCGCGTCGACATGCTGGGCGAGATGCGCGACCCGTCCTACGCCCGCATCAACCCGCGCCACGAGACCCCGGCCCTGATCACCGACCAGGGCCGGCCGCTGACCGAAACCATGGCCATCGCGGCCTATCTCGAGGCGCGCGACGTCGACCGCCGGATCAGCTTTGACCCCGGCTCGCCCGAAGCCGACCGGATGCATCAGCTGATGGGTTTCCTGAACACCGGCTTCACCGGCGCCTTCACGCCTCTGTGGATCGCGCTCGAGTTGGAAGAGCCCGATCCGGACTATGGGGCCGCCCTGCGCCGCCTTGGCCGCGAGCGGGTGATCGAGCGGCACGACAAGTTCGAACAGATGGTCGGCGACGGCCCGTATCTGGTCGGCGACCGGCCGACCCTGGCCGACGCCCTTCTGGCCGGGGTGGCGCGCTGGCTGGACTATCACGAGGTCGCCGACCTCGCCCGCTGGCCGAAGCTGGAGGCGATCCGCCGGCGGATCGAGGCCGATCCGGCGGTGCGGTTCGCCGCGGCGCTGGAGGAGGGCGAGACCCCGACCGGCTCGGGCGCGCTGAAGGGCCATCTCCCCCTGGCGGAGGTGATCGAACGCTTCGGGACGGCTCCGACCTAGGTTCGATCCGACTTCGTCATTCCCGGCCTTGTGGCGGGAATCCATGATCTCGTTGTCCTGCGACTCTTGAGCGATCGCGAGGTCATGGATGGCCGGCACAAGGCCGGCCATGACGCGTGAAAACCAACGGAACTTGCTGGAACGAAGACCTAGCCCTTCAGGTGCTGGTCGAAGAAGGCCAGCAGCCGGCGCCAGCCGTCGGCGGCGTCGTCGGAGCGGTAGCTGTCGCGATAGTCCGCGTGGAATGCGTGCGGCGCGTCCGGATAGACGTGGATCGAACTCTGCGTCTGGCCGGCGCGCTGCAGACCGGCCCGCATGGCCTCGACGCTGGGGAGGGGAATGCCCCGGTCCTGCCCGCCGTACAGGCCCAGAACCGGGCATTTCAGGTCGTCCGCCAGATCGACCGGCCAGGGCTGGCCGGCGGCGGTCTGTTCAGCGGTGGCGTCGGCCATCGGCGCCAGGCGGCCGTACCAGGCGACGCCGGCGTCCAGCACCGCGAAGCGGGCGCAGGCCTGCCACACCACCTTGCCGCCCCAGCAGAAGCCGGTGATCCCGATCTTCCCGGCGTCGGCCCAGAGCTGTTGGCTGACCCAGTCCAGGGCGGCGGAGACGTCGCCCATCACCTGCTCGTAGCCGGCCGCGGCGACGATCTGCTGGACCCGTTGCATGTCCTCCAGACCCGCGGGGTCCTCCACGCGGTTGAAGAAGGCGGGGGCGACGGCGGCGTACCCGGCCTTGGCCAGGCGGCGGCAGACGTCGCGGATGTATTCGTGCACGCCGAAGATCTCGGAGATGACGATCACCACCGGGAAGGGCCCGTCGCCGGCGGGGCGCGCGACGTAGGCCGGCAGGCTGAAGCCGTCGGGGGCGGGGTAGGTCACGTTCTCGGCGGCCAGGCCCTCGACGCCGGTGGCGATGGGGCTCGCCTGGGCGGCCAGCGCGGCGGGTGCGTAGCCGGCGAAGAACAGGCCGCCGGCCGCCGCCGTCGCCAGGGCGCGGCGGCTCAGGCGGACGTCGTCCGGCTCGGGTCCTTCGGGGCGGATCAGCGTCGGCATCGGCGGGACCTCCGGATCGGAAAAGCGGACACTGGCCGGGCCGCCCGGCGCCGTCGAGTCACGTTTACCGTGAGGCTGACAAGGCCCGCCGAAGGGTCAGGTTGATGCGTCCGCCGCCCGGGATCAGCGTCGAGGATCCAGGGATCAGCCGGTCGATCCCGTGCCGGGCCAGCCGCGCCGGGCCGGTCAGGGCGCAGACGTCGCCGGAGGCCAGCCGGACGGTCTTCGTCGCCCCGCCCCCGGCCGGACCGACCCGGAACAGGGCCGTGTCGCCCAGCGAGACGGACAGGACCGGCGCGGTCAGGTCGGCCTCGTCGCGGTCCTGGTGCAGACCCATCTTCGCGCCCTCGCGGTACAGATTGACCAGGCAGGCGTCCGGCGGCCCGGGCCAGCCCGTCAGGTCGCGCCAGAGGTCCAGCAGCGTCGCGGGGATCGGGGGCCAGGCCGCGCCCGTTTCAGGATGGGTCGCCTGGTAGCGGTAGCCGGTCCGGTCCGACACCCATCCGACCGCTCCCAGGTTGGTCATCTCCACCGAGAAGGGCCGCCCGCCCGGTGTCACGGGCCGATAGAAGGGCGCGCGTTCCACCGCCGCCAGGACCTCGGCCAGCAGACCGGTCTGGGCCTCGACTGGCAAGGCGCGGGGCCACCAGCGGAAGCCGGGCACGCCGGTGTCGATCTCTTGCGCAGGCATGACGGCGATGTAGGCCGTCGGCTAGGGTCGCGCCATGTCCCGTTTCGTCCTCGCGCCGGTCGCCCTCGCCCTGCTGGCTCTGGCCGCTTGCGAAGGCTCGGGCGAAAGCCGCAGGGCGCCGGCCCCGAGGCGAGCTGACGACGGTGGGCTCGACCGGCGCCGGGGTGATCCAGGCGCCGAACGGAAGCATGAGCCTGGCCGTGCGCGAGGATGGCGGCCCCGCCCTGGTGTTGAGCGCCGGCTTTCTGAGGCGGGCGCGGGTGGCGGAGGTCGCCCTGCCGGTCGAAGTTTCCTGGTCGCCGGACTCGCGCCGCTTCCTGGTCAACGACGGCGCCCGTCTGCGTCTCTGGAACCTCGATCGCCAGGGGGCGGCCGTCGAGAGCCCCGTCACGCGGGAGGCGGCGATCGGAGTTCTGGCCCGGCGGAACGGCTGCGCCCCGCTTTCGTCCCAGGCCGTCGCGACCCGAGGAACCGCCTGGGGTGACGACGGTCGGCTGGTCTTCGTCGCCGTCCGCGGCCTCGCCGGGCCGTGCGCCTTCGACCGGGTGCGTGAGCTGTCGGTCCTGGTCGAGGTCGAGACCGGCCGGGTGGAGGGCTCCGGCGTAACGACGCCTTAAGTGGATGCGGACAGGATGGGCGCATGGATCGTCGCGCCCTTCTCGGCCTCGCCGCCGTCGCCACCGCAGCGGCCTCCCCCGCGGCCGCCTCGGGCGGAAGCGGCGGGTCGGGCCAGGCCAGCTATCTTCGCCTGCGACCATCACGGCCAATGTCCGCCGCCCCCGGTGGGGCGCTCGGCGTCATG
>NZ_JBNFOJ010000002.1:0-27613 GCF_057364705.1 Brevundimonas sp. CURTG3B2_SDJG | reverse complement strand
CGGCGTTCCCCGGCCTGGTCCGAGGCCTCGCCCCGAGGCCCCGCTCCGACATTCTGGACCGCGCCGGGACCCTGCTGATGGAGCGCCGCGAGGCTATCGGGACCCTGCTGTCGCGCGAGGAGGGGGAAGGAACCCTGGCCGAGGGGATCGGCGAGACCGCCCGCGCCGCCCGGGTGCTGAAGTATTTCGCCGGCGAGGCGCTGAGGCTGCACGGCCAGAACCTGGCCTCGGTGCGGCCCGGCGTGGAGATCCAGACCTATCGCCAAGCGGTGGGGGTGTTCGGCCTCATCACGCCCTGGAACTTCCCGATCGCCATCCCCGCGTGGAAGGCGGCGCCAGCTCTGGCGTTCGGCAACACGGTGGTGATGAAACCCGCCGGCCCGACGCCCGCCACGGCCGAGGCCCTGGTGGCGGTGCTGCACGAGGCGGGCCTGCCCAAGGGCGTGCTGAACATGGTCATCGGCCGCGGCGGCGTCGGCCAGGCGATCGTGGACCACAAAGACGTCGACGGCCTGTCATTCACCGGCTCGCAGGGAGTAGGCGCGGGGGGTCGCGGCCGGCGCCGCGGCGCGCCAGGCGCGGGTGCAGCTGGAGATGGGCGGCAAGAACCCGCTGATCGTGCTGGACGACGCCGACCTGGACCGTGGGGTGCAGATCGCTCTGGACGGATCATACTTCGCCACGGGCCAACGCTGCACGGCCTCCAGCCGGCTGATCGTGCAGGATGGCATCCACGACCGGTTCGTGGCGGCCCTTGCCGAGCGGCTGAAGGCGCTGAAGGTGGGCGCCGCGCTGGATCCCGCGACCCAGGTGGGGCCGGCGGTCAGCGAAGCCCAGATGGAGACCTCGTACCGCTACATCGACATCGCCCGCGAGGAAGGCGGCCGGATCGCCCAGGGCGGCGAACGCATCACGCTGGAGACGCCGGGCTGGTACGTCCAGCCGACCCTGATCGTCGACACCGCCGCCGGCATGCGGATCAACAACGAGGAGGTCTTCGGCCCGGTCGCCTCGACCGTGCGGGTGAAGAGCTATGAAGAGGCCCTGGAGATCGCCAACGGCGTCGAGTTCGGTCTGTCGGCGGGGATCGTCACGACGTCGCTGAAGCACGCCCGGGACTTCCAGCGGCGGGCGAAGGCGGGGATGACCGTGGTCAACCTGCCGACCGCCGGGGTCGACTATCACGTGCCGTTCGGCGGAACGAAGAAGTCCAGCTACGGCGCCCGCGAACAGGGCTTCGCGGCGGCGGACTTCTTCACTCAGACCAAGACCTCCTACACGGCGGGCTAGAACCGCCGCTCCACCTCGATTCCTACGATGCGCGGGGCCTCCAGCGCGCCGTAGACGGTGCCGTCGGCCCCGAAGGTCAGGTTCTCGAAGCCCAGGCCGCCGAAGCGGCGTTCGTCAGTGAGGTTGTCGGCGAACAGGCGCGCGGTCCAGGCCTCGGTCTCGTAGCCGAGTTGCAGGTCGATCGTCGTGGTGGCGCCCTGGCGGCCGTAATTCCGCTCGTCCAGGGCCATCGCGCCGGTGAAGTTGAACGCCGCTCGCGCGAACAGGCCCGAAGGATGCTGGTAGCGGGCGCTCAGATTGGCGTCGTAGTCGGGAACCAGCTTGATCGGATTGCCCGCCAGGTTCTCCATCCCGTTGAACAGGTAGCGGTAGACGGAGTCGACATAGCCGACGCTGCCGGAGAGGTTCCATTCGTCCGTCGGCCGCCAGCTGGCCTCGACCTCCACCCCGCGGCTGCGGATCGAGCCGAAGACCCGATGAAGTCCGACGAGACCGGGCGGCCGTTGGAGTCGGTGAGCACCCGGATCTCCTGCCAGTTGCTGGAATCGATCTGGAAGGCGGCGGCGCTCACGCTCAGCCGGCCGCCGGCGGAGCGCAGGCGCAGGCCGGCCCCGTAGCTCCACATCGATTCCGCCCGGTACCGAAGCACGTCGGGATCGGAGATCCCTTCCTGGGTGGCCGCCAGGTTGAAGCCGCCGGGGATCATGCCCTTGGCGACCGTCGCATAGACCGTAGCGTCGCGGGACGGCTCCCAGGTCACCGAGATCCGAGGCAGCACCGCATTGTCCGACGAGCCCAGCCTGGCGTCCGTGTAGTAGAGGATCGATCCTCGCCCAGGTCGAGCTGGCCCTCCCGCTGGATGGCGTTCTGACGCGTGTAGTCGTAGCGCAGGCCCGCGCTCAGGGTGACGTCGGGCAGGACGGGCGGGGTCCAGCGCACCGAGCCGAAGGCGGAATAGCTCTCGATCGTCCGGGTCTGAACCGGAGCGGCGACGTAGGCGTCCATCGTGCCCGGGCCGACGAAGGTGGATTTCTGATTGTCCTTCTCGCCCTTGACTAACTCATAGCTCAATGGTTATGGGTCAACTCATAGCTCGTGAGTTATCGATCTGTGACCCCGAATCCCCGCGATATCCTGTTCAAGACGCTCGCCGATCCCACTCGGCGCGCACTCTTCGAGCGCCTCTGCCGCGAGGGGGAACAGACGGTCGGGGCGCTGACGGCCCGAGCCGGGGTGTCGCAGCCGGCTGTCTCGAAGCATCTGGGCGTCCTCAGGGAGGCCGGGCTGGTGCGCGATCGCCAGGAAGGCCGGCAGACCCACTACAGCGCCCAGGTGGAGGCCCTGGCCCCCTTGGCCGACTGGACCCAGGAAATGGCCGGGTTCTGGGAGACCAGGATCGATCACCTCGAAAATTTGCTCAGAAGGATGGACCAATGACCACCGCCGCCGAAACGCGCTCCGTCGTCGTCGAACGGGAGATCCCCTTTCCGCCGCAGAAGATCTGGCGCGCGCTCACCCAACCCCATCTGATGCAGGAGTGGCTGATGAGGATCGACGACTTCAAGCCCGTGGTGGGCCATGGCTTCAGGCTCAGCGGGGACTGGGGCGGGGTGGACTGCGAGGTCCGGGCGGTCGAGCCGGACAGGAGCCTGTCCTACTCCTGGAACTACGCCCACCAGGACCCGGCCTACGCCTTGGAAAGCGTGGTGACCTTCACCCTCACCCAGACCCAGGCGGGAACCTGTCTGCGGATGGAGCAGACCGGCTTCCGGCCGGACCAGAAGCAGGCGCTGGGCGGCGCCCAGTTCGGCTGGACCCAGAACCTGGAGGCCCTCGAGAAGATCGTCGCTCGGGAAGGCTGACGCCCGGCGCAGCCCGCTGTTGAACTGGAAGGAGATCGTGATGAAGACCGCGGACAAGACCGCCAGGAGCGCCTTCTCGGACGCCGAGATGGAGGCGATGAAGGCTAAGATCGCCGAGGAGAAGGCGGCCCGGCGCAAGGGGGCGAAGAAGGGGGACGGCGAGCAGGACGTCCTGGCCGCCATCGCCGCAATGACCGGATCGGACCGCAAGCTGGCCGAGCGGATCCACGCTCTGGTCAAGGCCACGGCGCCGGACCTGTCGGCCAAGACCTGGTACGGCATGCCCGCTTACGCCGACAAGAACGGCAAGGTGGTCTGCTTTTTCCAGAGCTCGGCCAAGTTCAAGGTCCGGTACGCCACCTTCGGCTTCAACGAGGCCGCCCGGCTGGACGACGGGACCATGTGGCCGACGGCCTTCGCCCTGACCCAGCTGACCGAGGCTGACGAGGCGAAGATCGCGGCGCTGCTCAAGAAGGCCGTCGGCTGAACCTCGGCTTGACGGCGCGGCCCTCTGTCCCTGAGGTCGCTTCCCCAACCCTCGGAGAGACCGCCTGTGACCATGCCCGACTACGGCTCGATCAGGATCCGCGGCGCGCGGGAGAACAACCTCAAAGCCGTTTCGCTGGACATCCCCAAGCGCAAGATCACGGTCTTCTCGGGGGTGTCGGGCTCGGGGAAGTCGTCGCTGGTGTTCGGCACGATCGCGGCCGAGAGCCAGCGGCTGATCAACGAGACCTATCCGGCCTTCGTGCAGCAGTTCATGCCGCGCTACGGCCAGCCGGAGGCCGACGAGCTGGAGAACATCTCGGCGGCGATCATCGTCGACCAGCAGCGGCTGGGCGGCAATTCGCGCTCGACGGTCGCCACGGTGACTGACGCGGCGCAGATGCTGCGGGTGCTGTTCTCGCGGCTCGCGGAGCCGACGCTGGGATCGCCTTCGCTCTACTCCTACAACGACCCGCGCGGCATGTGCCCCGACTGCGAGGGCATCGGGCAGGTGGCGGCGATGGACATGTCGGCGGTGGTCGACGAGACCAAGTCCCTGAGCCAGGGCGCGCTGCTGGCCAAGGGCTTCGAGGTCGATAGCTGGTGGGCGGGCGGCTACTTCCACTCGGGCATGTTCGACGTGGACAAGCCGATCAAGGACTACACGCCCGAGGAGCGGACGAACCTGTTCGACCTGGACGACGGCCGGAAGGTCAAGGTCAACAAGATCAACATCACCTACGAGGGCGTGGTCGCCAAGCTGAAGAAGGGGCTGGGGTCGAAGGACCCGGAAACCCTGCAGCCGCACATGCGGGCTGAGTACGAGCGCATCTTCACCCGCGCCGTCTGCCCGGCCTGCCAGGGCGCGCGGCTGAACGCGGCGGCGCTGGCCAGCCGGGTCGCGGGCAAGAACATCGCCCAGATGTCGGCCATGCAGGTCAGCGACCTGGCCGAGCTGGTCCGCACCCTGGAGGCCCCGCGGGTCGGGCCGATGCTGGCCGCGCTGGCGGCGCGGCTCGACAACCTGGTCACCATCGGCCTGGGCTATCTGAGCCTGGATCGAGAGAGCTCCACCCTGTCGGGCGGAGAGAGCCAGCGGGTGAAGATGGTGCGCCATCTGGGTTCGTCCCTGACCGACATCACCTATGTCTTCGACGAGCCTTCGGTCGGGCTGCACCCGCACGACGTGGGCCGGTTGGCGGGGCTGATGCAGCAGCTGCGCGACAAGGGGAACACGGTGCTGATCGTCGAGCACAAGCCCGACATGATCGCCATCGCCGATCATGTGGTGGACATGGGGCCTTTCGCCGGGAGCAAGGGCGGCGAGGTGGTCTACCAGGGCGACTTCGCCGGTCTGTTGGCGTCGGGGACGCTGACCGGGGACCACATCGGCCGGCATCAGTCGATCAAGACGGTGGGGCGAAAGGCCGCCGGCGAACTGACCATCGCCAACGCCAGGCTGAATAACCTCAAGGACGTCACCGTCAGCATTCCCAAAGGCGTGCTGACGGCGGTGAGCGGGGTCGCCGGATCGGGCAAGTCAAGCCTGATCCAGGGCTGCCTGCCCAAGGCGTATCCCGAGACGATCATCATCGACCAGAACCTGGCCCGCGGCTCGCGGCGGTCCAACACCGCGACCTACACCGGCATCCTGGACAACGTCCGCAAGGCCTTCGCCAAGGCCAACGGCGTCGACGCCGCCCTGTTCTCGGCCAACTCCAAGGGGGCCTGCCCGGACTGCAACGGGCTGGGGGTGATCTACACCGACCTGGCCCATCTGGACCCCATGGTCACCACCTGCGAGACCTGCGAGGGCCGCCGTTTCACCGCCGAGGTGCTGACGCACCGTCTGCGCGGAAAGTCGATCAGCGACGTCTACGAGATGAGCGTGGCGGACGCGGCGACCTTCTTCACCGAGCCGGCGATCGCCAAGATCCTGCGGGGGCTCGACGACGTGGGCCTGGGCTACCTTACGCTGGGCCAGCCGCTGTCCACGCTGTCGGGCGGCGAGCGCCAGCGGCTGAAGCTGGCCGCCGAGCTGGGCAAGAAGGGCAATATCTACGTCCTGGACGAGCCCACGACGGGCCTGCACATGAATGATGTGGACACCCTGATCGGCCTGTTCGACCGACTGGTCGACGCGGGCTCGACGGTGATCGTCATCGAGCACAACCTGGATGTGCTCTCGCGCGCGGACTGGGTGATCGACCTGGGGCCGGGCGCGGGTCACGACGGGGGGACGGTGCAGTTCGAGGGGCCGCCGGCCGAGCTGGCCAAGAAGGCGGACACGCTGACCGGGCGCTACCTGGCCGAACGCCGAAGCGTCGCCTGAGGCTCAGAGGGCGGTGGCGGAGAGGGTTTCCTCCAGTGATGCCGCTATCGCGGCGTTGCAGAGGGATAGTGGAGATCACCCACGCATTTACCCCCGCGCCTGATCCTTGGGTTGATGGGCTACCGCTCCGTGCTCACATGAGCGTTCTCGTCCCCCGCCAACCCGGCGATGAACCCTGAAATCAGCGGCTTCAATAGCCAAGCAATGAATAAGGCTGTCAGTCCACCGGACACGAAGCCCAAGATGATGATCGTCGGGCACCTCTCTCAGGCATCATAGCGACCCCTGCGTCCGACGGGAGCCTCAGCCATTCCTGGGGGGCAGAGAAGGGCACCTTCGCGCCAGCGGTTGACACCCTGAGCGTCGAGAGCTGTCGGGGCCGCGCTCGGGCGACGGCGCTTTGTTGAATAGCTCTGTCGCCCGATCGCTACTTGCCCGTCTTAGCCGATCGCTCCAATCAGGGGAATGACGCGGCAGCGTCAGATCAGATGGCGCAGGGGAGCCATGCATGGCGCTCCACAATCACAAGCGTGGCGTTCGTTATCCGGGCGTGATGCATGCGCTTCGGCCAATACGGACCTGTGGTTCCGCCTTCCGCTTTCCACCTCGGTGAAATCTGCAAGCAAGGTCAGGCCACGTTGGCGTGCCAGCTCTTCAACAGCTGACTTCTGGGCATCTAGACCGAGGCCGCTGCGGCCCTGAGCTGCGGTACTTAACGCGATAATAGGCGACTGCTTTCATCGACCCTCCGAAACCGTCCTCGGTTATTGAGGCGAATCTTTCAACGAGCTAACAGCGCGTTCCGCGCCAGCACCGGATACTCCGTGATTCCGAAACTGTGCCCTAGCTTGATGCAACTCCCGTTCGCCCACGTTCAGCTATTCGATAACGTTTGGGACCACCCAACCAGATTTGCTGTCAGGCCTTGGCATGCAGCATGGATGCACTGGTTGCGCTCAACCCGTCAGCCAAAGAATCTCGGTTTGATTGCCCCTCGGCGCTCGGCTGAAGGCACTCCTCATTGCCCGATAAGCACGTCTGCGAATGAGGGTTGGGCGCTCGTAGCACCAGAGCGAGATGGACTCAATTACGAGACCGACTGCGGGGTGACCGGCGATCTCGTGATTTCCACCAGGCGACGATTCTGAAGCAGCACTACCCTATCGGCCGCGGCAATAGTCTCACGACGGTGAGCCACAATGATCCGAGTGATGGTCAGTGCTTTGATGGCTTCGTTGATGGATTGCTCGCGTGCGATATCCAAATGAGAGGTAGCCTCATCCAGTACGAGTATTCTCGGCCGCCGGTATAGGGCCCGCGCTAGGAGGACGCGCTGTTTCTGGCCGCCCGAGAGTGTCGATCCCATATCACCGACGAAAGTCTCGGCGCGCATTGGCATCGCCCTGATCTCCTCGTCGATCGAAGCCATGGCTAGGCACTTCCACACCCAATCCATGTCAATGTCTTCAGCGAAAAAGGCAACGTTCTCAGCAATCGAGCCGGAGATCAGTTCGTCGTCTTGCAGGACAACGCCCAGATTCCGTCGGACCGCGCGAGGCCCCCAGGCCGCGAGCGGAACATCGTCAATCGCGACCTCGCCATAGGTACTTGGGTAAAGGCCGCAGAGCACTTTGATCAGGGTGGATTTGCCGCCTCCGGACATGCCGACGACGGCGACGAATTCGCCTGGCTCGACACGCAGATTAACGCCTTGGAAGATCAAGGGCTCCTGAGGAGCGTATTGGAAAGCGAGGTTGCGCAGTTCGACCGCGCCTTCCATCGGTCTCAGGCCAACCCCGGCGTCATCAATTCCCTTCTCGACTGGAGTGAGTGCGATGTCAGCGATTCGGTCTGAATGCAGGTCCAGCATCCGCCAACTGACAAAAGTCTCGAACAGGCCTTGGGCCCGGCTGGTGAACTGGCTTTTATAGGCCATGAAGGCGTAGAGCACACCCACCGTCATGGCGTTGTCGATAATCGCAGAAGCGCCGAGATAGACGATGGCGACGTTCGCGATGGTGTCAGTCACGCCCTGAACCGATGAGAAGCCTATATTCGCGAAGGCGTTCCTTTGTCCCGTCCGAATCGTCTCTGCGAAGCGGTTGGACCAGTCTCCCTCGCGCTGAGTTTCGGCACCCATCACCTTGATCGTCTGGATAGCCCGTAGCGTCTCAATCCGCTTGCCCTGCTCAGCGATCACAGCCACCAGTGCGTCGCCAGCGAGCTGTATAGTCAGTGGGATCGAGACTAGCCGGATTATGACGTAGGCCAGCACGCCAGCGGCAGCGATCGCCGCCAGCTTCCAGGCGAAGATGATCATCATAACGAGCGTTACGGCCGCCAACAGACCGTCGATGACGGATCCCACTAGACCGTTTGCAAAAAGGGAGCGGACCGGCTCGATGCTCTCGAACCGAGACAAGGCATCGGCCAGTCGGCGACGCTGGAACCAGGGCAACGGGAGCCGCAGCAGGTGATGGAACAGCCGCCCGGTCATGTCCCAACCGAGCAAGGCGGACATCTTCTGCAGCGCGACGCCGCGCAGGGCCGTCGCGCCGACGTTGAATAGACCAAACAATCCGAAACCCAGCGCCAGAGCGCTGAGAAGACCTTTGTCTCCCTTCAGTGCGGCCTCGTCGATTGCCAATTGCATGTAGAAGGGACTGGCCACCACATAGGCTTGGAGGAGCAGGCTAAGGATCAAAACCTGAGCCAGGCCTCCAGCAATCACCGGCGTCATCCGGAATAGGCTGATGAGCTTAAGCGGCGACCGTTCCTTGCGACGCTTGAAGGTTGGCGAGCGCGATAACTCCAAAGCAATTCCGGTGAAGCGCTGGCCAACCTCGGCTATCGGCAGACGTCGAACCCCGCTCGCCGGATCATGGATAGTCACGTGCGTGCGTGTGGCCTTAATCAGCACAACGAAATGGTTGAGCCCCCAATGAAGGATGGCCGGCGCGCTCAGGTCACCGAGCTCATCGAGCTCGCATTTAAGAGGCCGGGAACTCATTTGCATCGCTGAAGCGATGATCATGATCTCGTCCAGCTTCAGGCCCCGGCTAGAGACGGGGTGCTTGCGTCGCAGGTCAGCCAGTTCAATCTGGGCGCCCAGCATGCCCGATGCGATCGCCAGACAGGCGAGACCGCATTCAGCCGCCTCGGTCTGGCGGATGGACCTAACGTACATCGTGCTCAAGCCTCGGAACGACGGCGGGCTGCGATGATCGGATCGAACAGCCATTCCCAGAGCGACCGGTCATCTAGGACTAAGTCAGCAGACAGACGCATGCCGGGTGTCAGCCGCCAAGTTCTGCCGTACCCCTCGACGGTCGGAGATTCGAGCGTGACCAGAATACGATACAAGGCTTCCTTGGTCTCGATCGGCACGGTTAAATCCGCCGGGTCGATTGGCGCCCCGGCGACAGAAGCGACCGTGCCGCGGCCGACGCCGAACTTCTGATAGGGGAAGGCGTCATACATCAGCCGCACTTGATCGCCGGGCCGAAGGAATCCAGCGGCGCGGGACGGCGCCCAAAGCTCCGCCTGCAACGTCTCGCCCTCGGGCAGGATGATCGCCAGCGCCCGACCGGGCTGAACGGGGATGCCTGGACGTGCGGAAAGGGCGACAACCCGGCCGGATTTGGCGGCTGTCAGGACGATCGCTCGCTCAGACAAGCGCTGTGCCTGCTTCTGTTCAAACTGCGCCCGCGCAAGATCGGCTCCGGCGGCGGATTGAACAGCTTGCGCCGTAAGCCGCCCTTCCTCCGCCGCCATCTGACGCAGCGAAGTTTGGTTTCGCCGCCTCTCTCTCTCGAACGACGCCACCCCCTGGCGGGCCGCGATCAGCGCCTCCTCGCGTTGGCGCAATTGGAGGGTCGAGAAAAGCTGGCGTTCGTGCAGAGCCCGACCCGCGGCTAGCGTCTCTTCGGCCAGGCGTACGCGATCCTGTTGTAGTCGCATGTTCTCGGCCAGTTGGCGTAAGTCTTCTTCGAGCCCGCTGCGACGAGCGCGGAGATCTTCCAGAGCTCGAGTGTTGGCCTCCGCCTCGGCGCGCGCCTGTTGAGCGAGGGCGGCCGCTCGCGAGCCGAGCTGGCTCCGATGATGGCGGACAGCGATCTCGAGATCGCCTCACCGTCCGTCACAATCCGATCGGTTGACATGACCAAGATGGGATCCCCAGCGCGAACCATCTGGCCCTCAGATGCGCGCACCTCCGAGATCACGCCAGCAATGAGCGGCGTCACCCGCACCGCGCCAGCGCTAGGCTGCAACACCCCGATAACGGTTTCCTTACGGGTATAGCGGCCGACGGCGAGGAAGGTCGCGACGGCGAGGAACAGTATCAGGAGGAAACCGGTCAGCCCCCAACCGGTGACGCCCATGGGGCGGACCGGTACGCCATATCGTGAAGTCGCGGCTTCCAGCGCTTGCCGACGAAAAAACCCACGGTCGATGAGGTTGGAAGCTGTGTCTTCAGCTTCGGCCAAACGCGAATCCTCATCCATACAGCACTGTCGTCCGCGTCATAGGAACCTATTTTGGAACGGCTGGTGGGCGCTGGTTGAGCGCTCTTGGCCGGAATGTACGAAAAGCGATGAGGCAGATCATGGCTGTGAAGGCCAAATATCGGCCAACCATTTCGTCAGCCGCTGCTCCGCTTCCAAACTTATGCCCGAAAGTTGATGCCCGCCAGCTGAGACATTTATGACTGTGTTCTGAGAAGTTTTTGCGGAGTCCCAAAGATCTTCAGGCCGGGACAAACCATCGGATTCGCCGAATTCAGAGAATATGGGGCCGCTCCATTCGAACGAACTGCGCCATTCGTCCATTTGGTCGCCAAATCCCCCTGAAGGAGCCCTCATAGGACCGAAACGAGATGCCTCTGAAAGCGCGGCGAAATCCGGGTTCAGGCGCTGAAGTTCGTAGGGATTGCCCCGCGCTTCGACGGGTCGGTAGGACAACCACGGTACGATGAGCCGCAGAGCGACATCGGATTCGCTCCCGCGTAGCCTGGACAGTTCAGCTGCCGTGGTCGCTGCCGCAATCGCCCCAAAGCTCGTTCCCTCCACCAGGATACGACCATTCGGCGATTGCCGCTGGACTGCGGTGGCGACGGAACGGGCATCAGCAACAAGACCCCGAACGCCCTCCTCCCTCAGCCGGAGACCAAACTCAGGACCCTGAGCGCCGGAGCCTTCGACGGCCACAACGTCAAAGCCTCGACGCAGCCAGGCGATCTCCTGAGCAAGGTATTGACCATGCGCATAGGTCGAGCCCGGGCCGCCCCTCCAAACGATGACAGTGCCTAGAGCTGGTCGGCTTAGCCTCGACATCCTCACGGGAATGCGTCGCTCGGATGTTCCCCAGTCATCGAAGGAAACCGTATGAGATGGAGGACGCAGTTCCGGGAAGACATTTTCGACAGCTTCACTGTCACAGTGAATCGTATTCTCGATGACGCCATCAGCGCCTAAGATGATATCGTGATCCCCGTCTACTTTCCTTGCTATATAGGCGAACCGGCCAGACCGACTATTGATCGTGACGCTTGAATAGTACGATGCTCCCGTCGGAGCCGGGATCACAATCCGATCGAAGGACCTTATCCGAGAGTCGTCGAAGGCCCCCGCGACTGCCCCCGTGGCGGTGTCAAAAATCGGCTCAGGGTTCACCAGATCGCTAAACACCGGCGTGAGCGTGCCGCCATCCAGTCTATGAAAGGCTCCGCCACCGACAAGATAGCCTTGGTCCGAAGCATCGTGCGCCCAAACCGCCCGTTCAGCTACATAGTGCGCACTCAGGTTGATCTCGGGACCCGGAGTATTTCCATCCGGCCCGCTCGTCAGCATCAGCTTATGGTCAGCGCGGCGGAGAGACGCTCCGTACCACTGCCCCTTCCAGAAGCTAACAGGACCAATCCGATAGCTCGCGTTCAGGCTCTCCAAGCCCTTGAGAGCATTCAGTGACGCTGAGTCAGGGACTCCGTTCACCCAGAATCTCGATCCGTCTCTCAGATCCGGCGTGGCGGCTATAGTCTCCGCAATTGGCGCGCAACCCGCCATCGTTTCAGGGCGCCTTCGGCGGGGGTGAGGAGAAGGTCATCATCGACCGTCCACGTCACCGATCGGAACGTGGTGGGCAGCAAAAGGCGAGTGGTAGTGCATTGCTCGCGACCGGCGGTCAGGCACGGGAGATCTGTCACGACCGCTTCGATCCTGCCTCCTTCGCCTGGCGCCCTGCTGAGCGGGCGATCCTGGGGAGCGGTCCACACCACCAAGTAGGCCCCCGAAGGTGATATGGAGGCGCGAGCAGAATTGCACAGCGCCTCCATTTGGACGTTCGGGGTGATGCGAAGCTCGGGGAGACTGTCGTAATCGAGCATTATTATTGTTTAACTGGAAGCGGCCAGCAGAATGTATCTGCTGGCCTAACTTTTATTTAGCTAACTCGGCGATCCCAGGTGCCGTTGAAGTCGGTGTCTTGCCACAGTTCGCCACCAATCCACCTCAGATGGGTTTCAGGTTGGCCGTTATTATTGCGATCCAGCCAGATGCTCGTATCGCTCATATCCATATAGCCGGATTCTCCATTGGAGTTCGACCACACCCGAATATCCGGATCATTTCGATCGAAGTTGCTATCGTCATCACGGGCAGCGAGTTCTGCTGCCGTGTCCCCATTGCCCTCCAAGAGACTATCGAGGGCCGCTCGGGCCTGGTTGATCAGGTCGGCAACGAAACCGAACGGGTCATCCCCGCCTTCACCTACCTCCGCATCATTGGAAGGCAGAGGGCCATCGCCTTGCTCGGCGTCGGTCGCAGCCATGTAGAAGCTGAACATCGTTCCCCCGGCCGAACCGGTGACAATGATAGTACCAAGATCCGTGGCCCCATTGCCCCCAGCGACAATTTGCGTTTCGGCGACCGTAAGCGCTCTCATATGAACTCCCTCCCGCAGGGCGAAGATGCCACTGCAGATTGATCTGACGGAGCAATAGTGAAGCTGTCAAGGAGCTGCGGGCGGCCGCTATCACGTTCACAAAACCGTATAATCTTTAGGCTTATGTCGTTCCCGTGCTTCGAGTCGCCCAGCCCGTGCAAGTTGGTAAGGGCTGGGTTGGGAGTGGAAGGTTCGCAACTGCAGGCCGAGACGCGCTTGACGTGTGCTGACCGATCCGTCTTGGAGCATCTCAGGATGTCTGGACAACGCATCGCCACCGTGGCCATTCCGCCCCTCCAGCTCCTCGCCCAATAGAGCTTTCTTGGAGAAGACCGCCGTACTGATTTCCGTCCGTCCTCAATGAGTCCCAGGCCTGCACTTGACGCCGGCCCTACATCGGCTCCTCTAAGGTGCCTTAGCGCCTGTCCCTTCGTGGACGGTCGGGTTTCCTAGCCTTAGCTAGTCCTACCCCAATGTGGACTCTCGCAACGTCCCTATCGAGTCAGGAGCCGACTTCCGCGCCACGGTCGGCGCGCGACCGGTCCTGACTCGTTGCGGACGTTGATTAGGTCCGTTTTCGGGCAGAGCGTCGGAGGCGATAGCTTGGCGGGATCTGGTCAGATCGGCTCTGCATCGAAGGCCTCTCCGTCGTCCTCGGAGATCGGCGGCAGCCAATGGTTCGGAATCAGAAAGTCCGCATCATTCCGCCAGTTTGCTTTGCCTTCGACACCATCCAGGCCACCCCAAGCGTGACTGTCGGCGTGATCCAGCACTACGATCTGGAGGCGGCCGCCGAAGCTCTGATGGGCTCGGGCGAGGCTGCTGAAGATCCGTCTGGTGCTTTCCAGATCGTCCAAATGCCGGCGCCGCCGTCGTGTTATCGGAGTCTCGGACATCTTCTCCTGCACTGTTGCGTCGAAGCTGTCGTCGCTCGGGAAATACACCTGGCTCGGCTGATCGATAATCAGGAAGGTAGGGACCGGGTTGCTGTCGCCTCGGTTCAGGAACACGCCGTGGAGGGCGAGAGCGGCCGCGAGATGGTACGCCATCCAATTCTCGCCGCTCCCGATCTCCCACAACATGTCGGGCCGGCTTCCGCCTTCCCGCTCGAACTTCAGGTTCAACTCCTTTTCGTCGAGGATAGGCAGACCTTCCGCGCCGCCGACCCCCATCGCTCTGATGAACTTCGGGATGTAGCTGCTGATGCTGCCGTGGACCTGTTTGGACCGAGCTTGGCGTTCACCCTCGTTCGCGACGGTGCCCAGTTCGGCGATGTCCTTTTTTAGTTGCTCGACGCGGCGGGCGAGATCGCCGTCGCCCTCGACCTCGCCCAGCATCTGAAGACCCTGCTCGGTCGCGCCGATGAAACGATAGACGCTCTCCAGGCTTCGGCTTCGTCCTTGTTCAGCATCCACCTCGGCCTCAAAGGTCTTCCGGGTTTGCTGAAGCGCAAGGAGATCGCGTTCGTCGCGAATGAGATCTTCCTGGGTCGCAACCATCTCCCGGTCGACCATCGGCCTCGTCGAAGCCGCGCTGGCCGCGAGCGTCGTCAGTTCGGCGATCGGCTCTTCCAACTCCGCCAGGGCCATCCGCGCCACTTCGGTTGATGATCCGCAGAGGACGCACTCGTCCGCGTGGGTCTGGACAGAAAACCAGCCTGCGCCCTGAACGCTCTCATTCTGTTCCAGCAGGATGGCGTCATAATCTCGGACGGACCGCGCGAGGCTGCGCAGTCGCCGCAACCGACGTTTGCGATCAGCGATAGAGGCGTCTAGCACCGCCTCCTGCTGCCGAATGGTTTGCAGGCGATCGACCGCGGCCGTTGTGCGGCCCTCGGTGGCGATGGCGACCCCCCCGGCATCGACGACCTGTCGCAGTAGACCGATCAGGGCGTGGGAGTTTTCCGGGGGTTCTCCGGCTGGCAGCAGGCTCAGTTCCTGAGCCCGGTAAAAGGCGCCTTGTGCATTGGCCTTCCACCTGTCGATCGCGTCCCTTCGTGTCTTAAGCTCGATTTCCGCCTTTCTGAGTTCGTCGCGGAGTAACCGAAGACGATGCGATCGCACCAGGTCCTCGTTCGTGACGATCCCCATGGCCAGCGGCAGGACGTACTGCAGCTTCGTACGGTGAGACGAGGAGTCGGCCTTGAAGAAGAGACTGTAGGGATTGGCGACGATATGTTGGGGCAGGAGGTTGAAAGACGCCATATCCCTGAAGCTCGCCCGGCTGATCTCGCCTTCTGGCAGAAGCGCGAGATTGGATAGGCCAGACATGTCGTCGAACATCGCCTTTAGCCGCGCGACGTTGTGGTTCGCCTTGGGACGACGGGGCAGGGGACCTGCGGTGTCCTCGCCCTGCTGAAGCCAGATGTCCTCGGAGACCTGCCGGGCTTCCGGCTTCGGCCGGGCGATCCGCATCCGGCCGACCGAGGTCTCGATTTCCAAACCGTACCAAGAGGCGAGATCGCGGATATAGCCCACCGGGATCGAACAGGTCCTGGCGCCCAGGACGTAGTTGATGATGTCGAGGATCGAAGACTTCCCGGTGCTGCTCCACCCGGTGATGATCGACACCTTGTCGACATCGAACGGGACGACGCGAGGCTCCAGCTCGACGTCCTCGGGCCATACGATCACGGAATGGATGAACAGTTTCATCGGCTTAGAACTCTAGGGCCAGCTGGCGTTGGATCACGGCGACCGGCTCGCCTGCGAACCAGGTCCCCAGCCGCTTGGCGGCCGCGGTCATGGCACCTTGATGGGGCTGGTCCCGAAGCGGAATCGGCAGGTTGCTGCCTTCGGCCCGGAAAGTGGGAAAGCCATCGCCGCCTTCGCGTTTGAGCAGATCCGCGCTCACGGCGACCTGAAGCGCGATGATAGACGGCTCGAACGACGCCTCCAGTCGACGCTGCAGCCCGGCCAAAAGATCGGGTCTCTCCGTCACGACCTTGAGCAGGCCACTATCGAACTGCATGCGCCGAATCTTCTCGACGCTCTCCGCATGAAATAGCATCGCGGCGGCGATCACGAAGAGCGGCAGAGGTGGCGCCCGGCCGTCGGCTGCGGCACCGTAATGCTGCGCGAGATGCCAGAAGCAGCGGGCCAGAAGGATCGGATTCCGGGCTAGGACTTCCTCGTGATCAACTCTCATCATCGCCTCCCTGCTGGAAGGTCGGGTGCCACCAGACCTCGTCGCTCTCGGCAAGCCGATGGTAATTTCCGGACGTCATATAGAGCTCGTCGCACGGATGCCCGTCGAGGTTTTCCTTGTGTTCGTAGGTCGTGTCGGCAAGCACTGCGAGACCGATGGTCGAGGGGCTTTCCGAGGTCATCTCGCGCAATCGACGACGCATGATGTTCCGCCACCGCTCCTGCAACCGGTTGGATCGATTGGTCCATTCGGCCAAGGGCACATCACCGCCCTTCACGAGACGATGTTTCTCGATGCTGAACTTCAGGAAGTGGTCGACGGCCTGGACGACATCCTCCTGCTCGGCAGCGATGCGACCGAGGTGCCCCACAAAGTTTCGCGCCAGAGCCCGTTCGCGATCATCGGCCGAAACGGCGACGTCGTCGGAGGGACGAGGCAGAAATCGGCTCTTCTTCTGGAGATCTTGAAGCGCGTGGCATTGGACAAGGATTTGTTCGCGCGTGATGAGCGCGGCGCGGCCCTCGGACCAATCCGTTCGCACCTTCGTCGTAAGCCATCCTAGAAGCCCGTCGATGATGGCGTCTGCGTCAGCTTGCGGGTGAAGTGCCAAGCCGTTCGAAATGATCGCCCGCGCCGTCGCCGGGGCGTCGGCCTCCACAATCTCGATCGCCTCGATCAACGACGTCAGCGCGGTGTCATCGCGAGCCAATACGTCCACGATAATCAGATCGATCTTAGCCTTCCCGCGCTTGGCCCCCGCGTCGCGCAATGCGGCCAGGATCTCCACCGTCGAGATTGAATTCTTCGCCCGATCTCGCAGTAGGCTGGCCAGCGGCGTCGCGACCCACTGATTGACGAACAGGAGATGGCGTCCGCAGCCTTGGCCCTCCGGTGTCTCGCGCAACTGAAGCCAGATCTGCAGGGTACGCCAAAGGGCGTGGCTTCGATTGCTGAGAACCTTGGCGGAGGGATTGGACGTGTTCTTGTCCTGCTCCACAACGATGAGCTTTCCGTCACGCAGAACGGCGACGTCGTCGAAATGCTCGACTGCCACCACGTCGTTGGCGCCGGCCGCTATCGCGAGATGATGAAGGGCGCGATCGAGCTGCAGGATATATCCTGCGCTCTGAGGACCAGCCGTGTTGTTGCCGCTTTTGCTCAAGTTGACTGTTCGACCCCGCGCGCGTCTCCATCGTAGAGTTGTAATCCGGAAAACTTCAAGCGGCCGATGTCGGAGCGCTTTGGCAACATCCCTGCCCAGGCTTTATTACGTCGCGTCCGGGTGGCCACGTTCCTGCTAACAAAGGCGGATGAAAGAACTCCGTCCCAGCATGTTCGACCCCTTCGCGCTTGCGTTGCCGCGGGGCCATGGCTTCGGCTCCCGCCCGCCGGTCTTCGCCTGGCTCGGCGAGACCGAACGAGCGTGGGGTTGTGTACGGAAGGATAGCGCGGACGGTTCGTTCGGCGTTTTAGTCGTACGACGTAGAGTCGATGATGTCTGGACCGTCGTCTCGGACGATCACGGCTTCGCCTCGTTCGATGCGGCCAAGTCCGCGGTGACCGACCGCCTGAGAGATGGTGATCCGCCCGAGCCCTTGCCGCCGGGCGAGCGCCGCCGCGACAGTTTGCGGCGAACCGAGGGGAAGGAGCTGAGCCCTTCGTTTCAATC
This sequence comes from Brevundimonas sp. CURTG3B2_SDJG, assembly GCF_057364705.1. Lineage (NCBI taxonomy): Bacteria > Pseudomonadati > Pseudomonadota > Alphaproteobacteria > Caulobacterales > Caulobacteraceae > Brevundimonas > Brevundimonas sp. CURTG3B2_SDJG. The sequence goes on along the minus strand of NZ_JBNFOJ010000002.1, from coordinate 9,888 downwards.
CATCCTAAGGCCCACCCACACCGGAGCGGCGTGGCTGTTAAACCAACTCTACGTCTCGTTGCCCAAACCTGACGCGAACTGGGTGAGCGACTGCCAGACCCGCAACTTTCACACACGCCTCTGGGAGGCCCAGCTCCTCGGATCGTTCCGAGAGCAGGGGATTCTGGTCACCCAGCCGGTCGAGTCTCCAGACTTCCATCTCAACAACCGCGCGGGCGACGAGGCTTGGGTGGAGGCGGTCACGGCGAACCCCGCTGTCCCGTACAACCACGTCAATGCTAAGCCGATGCTGGCGCCGGACGACAAGGAAGATCTCTTTTTCGGCGCGGCGGCCGAGCGCTTCGCCAAGACGATCGGAAACAAGCTGCAACGCCGCTATGCCGACCTCGCTCACGTAGCCGGCAAGCCCTTCGCTTTGGCCGTCGCCGACTTCCAGGCCGGTGCGTCGATGGTGTGGAGCCGGTCGAGCCTATTGGGCTACCTGTATGGCGAAGGCGCAAGGCTCAACCGCATGGGTGGAGAGGCGACGCCGGAGGTGTTAACCGCTCAGGCGCTCAAAGGCGCGGCGGCCTTTCCGGCAGGACTCTTCACTGATGACCGGGCGTCCGAGCTCTCGGCCGTGATCTTCACCAACGCTTGTTCGATCGCCAAACTCAACCGCTACATGATCACACGCGGTGCTCCGACCGCCGGGCAGCGGGTCGTTCGCTTCGGAGAGTTCTTCGACCGACGTCCGAAAGCCTATGAGGGCGTGCCCTTCCGGATGGATGTCGCCAGCGAAGAGTATCGCCGTCTTTGGCCACAACAGGCGGAACCTCTGTCGGCGGAGCTGGAGGTCTTCCATAACCCGTTCGCGCGCCATCCCCTTCCGTTCGCCATAGTCCCCGAGGCCACTCACTGGTTCGAATCCGATGGCGAGACGCTTTGCCAGTCCTACTACGAGACCTCCATCCTTCACTCGATCACCTTCCTCGAGGACGCCTCCAAGCCCATGGAGCCGCTCGACGTCTACCTTGAGCGTCTGAAGAACTTGGCGGAAGGGCGCGCTGGCGCGCTGCCGATCGACTAACAGGACGCCTGATCGGGCGAGCAGTCGCGCATCCGGTCTCCGTCCGAAAGCCAAGCGCTAGAGGCTCTGCCGCCGCTCGGGCCAACCAACGTCAGCCGCGCGTCGGAATCCTTCCGCGCGCCATGTCCAGTTTGGGGAGCAGATCCAATGTCCCCTGCTGGCGCAGAAGAGCTGCTGCGGGCGTAGAATGGCAACAGACAGGGCGGCGGCCTCAATCGAGGTTGGCCATGCGCCAGTCTGACCTGTTCCTTCAATCCAAGCGCCCGTGGAACGCGGGCCGTTTGATCGGTCCCAAGGCGCCGCTCAAGCCGAAGCACATCTGGCCATCTGACAGCAACTGAAGGTGGCGAGGCGAATTCGAGATCTCGCGATGTTCAACTGCGCCTTGGACTCCAAGCTGCGGGCCTGTGACCTCGTTCGACTCCGGGTCAGCACGTGGCGCCGGGCGGCGCCGGTCATCGTCGCCTTGAGATGGGAGCGGGTCTTCCAGTCTGCTGTGCACGCCATTCTGCGCGCCGGGCGGCGATCGAGGGTGACGCGGTTCGGCGCGCCCCGGGGCGGGCGCCTCGGCGCGCTACGTTCAACGCTTCAGAAAATCTTGAGGACGGCGTCAAGACTTCGCGGCGCGCGCGCCTATGCCTGTCTCCGCTTTGAAGCGGGAGACGCCGGCATGACAAACTCAACTGACCCATTCGATTCCTTAAGAGCCTCAAGACCTGCGAAAGCCGGCGCCGTCGGCTTGGATCGACCCGTTTCGATGATGTCTCGGAGCGCCTGCGCGCTCGTGGCGACGCTCCTTTCACTTGCCGCCTGCAACTCGCCATCGGCCGCGAACGACAGCGACAGGGCTACGCCATCCCCTGAAGAGACGGCGGCGAGCGGGGCGGCGGCTACGCGGCTCGAGGCGAATCCGCAGATCGGGCGGGGCTTGCCCGCGCGGGATCAGGCCTCCGTCATGCGCGCGGCGGGGTTCTCCGATCCACAAGCCGACAACCGCTGGACCTGGCGCGATCCCGACGACGCCGAAAATCTCTGCGAGGACGTGTGGGCCGAGATCGAGGAAGTCCGGGATCTGAACGGCGACGGCCAGCCGGAGGCCGTTGTGAAGGCTGACGGCGACCAGTGCTGGGGCATGAACCAGCATTTCGTCACGGTCCTGCATCGCACGAGCGGAGGATGGGCGTCGCTGATCGGGTTCCAGGCGCGTTTCGCCAACTACGGTTTCCACGCCCGCCCCGGCATCGCGTGGCCCGATATCGAGATCGCCAGCGGAGAAGAAACCGGCTGCGTGGCTTTCCAGCGCTGGAACGGTCGGGCTTACATCGACGGCGGCACGTCCGACGAGGGCCGGGTGTGCACCCTGACGCCGGAAGGACGCGCCGCCGGGGGCGGGGGCGCGCCAGCTCGGGGCGCCGTGGCCTTTCCGCCGATCGAGAAGGGCTATTACGCCATCGGCGTCACTTGCGCCGAAGCCGCCGCCGATCCGACCGGCGTGCTGATGTATCTGGACGAGGCGCGGGTGGCGTCTTTCGATGGCGGCCGACGCATTCAGGGCGTCGAGGCGCTCGGCGGTGATCGCTACCGCTTCCGGGGGGCGGACATGGTCATCACGGTCGCCAGCCGCACGACATTCACCGACGAGCACGGCGAGCGCCATACCCATTGCCCCACCGCGCAGATTCCCCACAGCGAGCGCGAGGACTGGGGCGACCTTTCGGGACGATAGGCGCTTTCGCCCTTTGGGAAGCGACGGCGGCGCGCGGCAGAGCTCGCAAGCCTAGGACGGGAACGCGGGGAGACATCGTGGGATCACATTACAATCGACGAGATCAGGACGGCGACGTCCTGTTCAACGTGACGCCGGCTCCCTATCCGGGAGACAGGGCGGCCGGGCAGATCATGATGCTGGGCGTGGGGTCGATATGCGTCGGCGTCCTGCTGCTGCTGTTCGTCGTCGGGATCGCCTTCATCGGGTTGGGGATCGCCTGGATCGTGCAAAGTCGAAAACTCAGGGCGCGATGGAGGCGAGAAAACGAAGGCCGCAAGCCCAGGGACATCCTGGTCAACGCCTCGGGCGTCGTCGCCGACGGCCGCCTCTACGCCGCCGCCGACATCATGGAGTTCGTCGTGACCCATCCGGACGCGGGAACGTCGGGGTTGACGGGGGCCGCTGTTGTCGGTCTCAAGAACGCGCAGATCGCCGTCAGCTACCAGGCGAGCTTGCGGCTGCGCTCGGACAGTCGTCCGGTCGTCCTGGCCGGCGGCCTCACCCAACAGACCGCAAGCGCGCTGATCCGGGACATGGCCGAGGTGCTCGGCATCGCGCGGGACGCGTGACGACGGGCGTCTGTAGGTTCTACCTTGGCCGTTCCTTGCGGAGGATTCGATGCTCGAGTTCCGCGTTTCCCTGCTCCAGTTCGGCGTCGCCCTGACCGGCGCCTTGCTGTTCCTGGTCGTGGCCGCGATCTTGATGCGGGGACTTCATCCGGCGTTCGAGCGTGGTCTGGCCTGGTCCAGACCTTGGTTCCTCTGGCTGGATCGCGCGCTGGCGCTGGGCGTCGCCCGCTGGGTCGGGCTGGACGAGGAGGGGCGCGCGCGTCGCTGGGGGCGCCTCTTGGCCGTCCTCCTGGGGGCGGGCGTGATCGGAGCGCTGCTTCCCCCGCTGTTGGGCGCTCTGGCGCTGGTTCTGGGTCTGGTGGCCGTTCTCGCCGTGTTCCGGCGTTGGGCCTGGGACGAGGAAGACCGAGCCGCCGGCCTGACCCGACGTCGGCGCCCGGGAACGAGGATTACAACAACGAACTCCTTGTCGCTCTATCGGCGGTCTTCATGCTGGGCAGCCTTCTGGTCTGGCGGCTGACCGGCCTGCACTTTTTCAACGCCAGCGCGGGACTCGGCGTCCTGGAGTATGTCGCCTACGTCGCCTCCGAGGCGGTGGAGGCCCTGCCCATCGTCGGCAACATCGAGGTGATGGGCTATGACAACCCGTCCGGCGTCCAGGCCGTCCTGCCGGCGGGAGGCGGGGTCGCGGCCTTCGCTCTGCGCATGGGGCTAGACCTCCTGGTCATCGGCGGCCTGCTTCAGGCCTTCGGCGTCGCGCGCCGGATCGCGACCGGCCAGGATCTGCGGCGATACGAAGAGGCCCTGCGCGCGGCGGACACCGAGGAGAAGGCCGAGGCGCTCTGCAAGGGGTGGCCGATCTGGCGCGTCGCGGCAATGTCGTCGCCCTGGCTTTGCTCGAGGGGATCGCGCTTCCGGCGGATGGAGGCATACGTCACGAAGTCTTCAAGCGGCGCGGCGCCGCTGACATGTTGCTGAACCTCTATGAAGAGGGCTCTGTCATCGGGGTTTCGGGGCTGAACGCCGCGATCCTGGCCTATGACGTCCTGATCACCCCCGAACTGCAGCGGGAAGCGCCCATGCAGTGGGCCAGGTCGGTGGCCGCCCGTGCTCACGCCGCCTATCTGCTGGGCATGCTCCTGGGGGGCGAGCAGGGCCGGCGACGCCTGATCGAAGCGGGAGAAGGCTTCAAGCTGGCCGCCCAGAGCTTGTCCATTCTAGAGGCGCCCCGGCTCGCGGATCGCGCGGAGCTCGGCTACTGGGCGGTCCAGGTCGAAGCGCTGCATCAGGTCGAAGCGATCCCACCCGAGCATCCGCCGCTGCTGATCGCGGACATCCACGGATTCATCGACCGCATGGGGGCGGAGGGGAAGGCCGAGGTGGTCGATGAAAGCCGCAGACTGGTCGCGCGGATCGGAACCTGGATGCTGTCGCGCGGCATGGCGCCGCCCGCTGCGTCCGCCGCGACGCCAGGCACGCCTCTGGCGCAACTGGATCAAGCCGCGGCGACCATCCTGCAGTTCGGCCGCGAGCCTTCGGACGACGCCCTCGAACGTCTGGATCGGACGATCCGCGATCTCGAGGCGCTTCACGCCCAGGCGCAGGCCGAAGCCGTTCGATTCGACGCCGCCCTGCGTCTCGCCCAGGCCTGGAGCGCTCGCGCCCGCGCGGTCGCTTCCTCGCGGCAGGATGCGATCGGGCAGATCGACAGGTGGTGCGAGGCGCTCGGCCCCGAGAGCAGCAAGGCGCCGCGGGTTCGGGCGGTCGTGCGGGAAATTCAGGCGAACCGCTTCGTGCTGGAGGCTTCGATCACGCCGTTCGGGCCGAAGCGGGAGGCTCTCGCGGAACGCGCGATAGAGACCTATCGACAGCTGGTGAACGACCCGGACCTGGGCGAAGACCCTCTTTCGATCGAGGCGCGAGCCAACATGGCGATCGCCCTTCTCAATTTCGCGGACGGCGCCCGACCTGACCTCGCGCGGATCCGGCTGGAGGAGGCGGCTCAGCTCGCCGACAGCCTGCGCGAGACGGCGGATCCGACGGCGAGGGCGTCCGCGGCGCTTACCGGGGCGAACGTTCGGAGGGACCTCGCGCCGCTCTGGCCCGCGGACCAGCGGCGCAACGTGTTGGACCTGGCGATCCGCGACGCCAAGGCGGCGGTCGATGGTTATGCCGAACTGGGAAACGAGGAGGGGCGGCTGCTCGCCATGCGGGCGCTGGGCCTGTCCCATATGGATCAGGCCATGTTGGAAGGCTCCGGTCCCGGGGCGGACCGGCATGCCCGCGAGGCGTTTCCGGCGTTGGAGTTCGCCGTGACTCGTCTCGATCGGGAGCGCCACCTGGGCCTCTGGTTCAAGGCGGCGCACGCCTTCGCGGACTTGGCGGCCTATCTGGGCGCGCAGGATCGCGATCGGGATCGGTTGACCATGGCGACCGCGCTGTTGGCCGAGTTGCGCCGGCTCTGCATCGGTCCGCTAGAGACCCAGGCGCCCTATGTCGACAAGTCGGCGGCGGCCGTCGAGCGGACTCTGCGAGACTTGGGCGGACAGCCCTGAGAGCAGGGGCCCCGGACGATCATGCGGACGTCGACCTGGCCCGGAGTTTCGCCAGGACCTCCGCCGGCGTGTCGAGGACCGGCTGCGAACGCTCGAACACGCGCAGGACCGGCTTTGATCTCTGCACCGGACGGGACGGATCGTGGAAGGGGTTGGCGTCGTAGAGCCCGGCGAACACCGGGTCGACCCGATAGTTGGGCAGCCGGGCGATTACCGGCATATCGCCGGACAGCTGCAGCAGGATCTCGTCGTCGTCGAGGTCCAGCAGTTGCTCAGGCGAACCGAAGCCGACCAGCCGCGCCATGGCCTCGGCGGCCAGCATGGTGTTGGCGCCGAAGCACTGAACGGCCCGGCAGTTGTTGACCATGGTCTGCCAGTCCCGCGGATAGAGGTTCCGGAGTTGGCTGGGATCCTGCCAGAAGCTCCAGGTCTGCAGGCCGTAGCCGCGCATCAGGGTGATGGCGCGCCGCAGATCGTCGAACGCCCCGAGCTGAGCGGCCTCATCGAGGATGAACAGCGTCGACTTCGGCGGCCGGCCGCTGCGTCCCGAGATCAGCGTCATCAGGGTGTGCACCCACAGCCGCAGCAACCGGCCGTGGCTCTCGAGCATGTGTGGCGGCAGCACCAGATAGATCGAGAGGGGATCGCCGCGCTGCACCGCGCCCAGGTCGAAGCTGGTGGTTCTCAGGGAGGGGGCGATCATCCCCGAACGCGCGATATCGACGAGATTCTGAGAGAAGGAGAGAATGCCGCCCAGGGTCGAGACCGCGCCGATCCGCAGCATTCGCCCGATGTTGCGCGCCTCGGCGTTGCGCGAGGCCTCCAGCGCCGCCAGCACGGTGCCGCCCAGACTGCTGGGCGCGTCCTGGCGCTCGGTTGCGGCGCTGTAGAGGCCGATTTCTCCCACGGCCTGATTGACCAGGGCGCGCACCGTCTCCAGGCAACGGCTGGCGGGCGGCAGGTCGCTGATGACATGCAGCACCACACCCAGCACGAAGGTCGCCCCGCGCTCGCGCCAGTAGCCGCCGTCGCTGGCGTCGGTCTCGACATCGGGATTGGCCAGGGCCGAGACCATGGCCATCGCGTCGTCGACGAACGTCGGGCTTTCCGGGTCCAGGATGTCGAGCGGATTGAGCGAGGCGGCCGGCAGGCCGGTCACCCCCATGGGATCGAGGACGGCGACCTCGTGTCCCAATTCGCGCCGGCGTCGCTCGGTCATTAGAGCGTTCTCGCCCTTGGGGTCGACGACGATGACGGGCCCATCGAAGCGCAGCAGCGCCGGCACGATGCAGCCGGTGCCCTTGCCGGCGCCTGTCGGCGCGATGGTCATCAGATGCCCCTCGCGTTCCATCAGGATGGGGGCGATCACGGTCGCTGCCGGATCGGCGGCGGCCGCGGCTCCGAATTTGAAGCCAATCGGCCGGCCCCGGCGCTGGCGCTCCAGTGACCAGCCGACGATCAGGCCGGGTTCGTCGATGCTGTCGGGCAAGGCCAGCTCGCTATCGATCGGGATCAAGCTCATGAGATCGCATCCTTCGGCTCCAGAATGACGAAAAGGCCATCCATGCGTTCGGATCGCACGGGGACGCCTTCGGCCAGCAAGGTGTCGTCGATCATCTCCACGACGCCGTCCGGAGCCAGGGCTAGGCCTGTCGCGAAGAAGCCCTGCCGGTGACAGACCACCAACAGGAACAGCCAGCGGCCCTCGGCGTCGAAGCCGGCCGGCTCGATGGCGCGGGCATGGCCCGTACAGAGATCGCGCAGGAGGTCGACATCCGTCGCCCGGTCCGCCAGATCCTCGAAAGATTCCGTCGGTTGGAACCGTTCCCCCTCATGGCGAACACAGTTCATGAAGAGCCGGACGTAGTCCAGCCGCGCCCCTTCGTCTTGAAGATGCGGGCCGACGGCGTCGTTCAACTCGTGAATCCAGGCCGAGGCGCCGTCGACGGCCAGGACCTTGTCCTCGGTCAGCACGAAGGCGGCGATCCCGGTCGCGCCGCCGCTGACCCGGCCCTGGGTCTCGATCAGCATCACGCCGCCGTGGCAGCGCAGCGCCAGGGTCCGGACCCGATCGCAGAAGCCGGCCAGCGGGAAGGGCGCGCGCGCCGAAACCGACCCTGTGGTGAGCGCTGATCAGGCGCAGAACCTCGCCGGCCGCCTCGGGGTCCAGATCGGTCCAATCGCCGGGGACGGCTGGCGCTCGACACCATGGCTCGCGCGGGGAGCGCACGGCCTCCGACAGCCGCGCGGCCTCGACCGCGGTCAGCCGCCACCCCCTCTCGCCCGCCTGCAACCACGCAAGCGCCAGCTTGCCGGACCACACCGCGCCGGCCATGGCGGGCAGGTCGTCCAGCTCGCGCCCGACCACGATGCGGTAGGCGTCCTGGGCGGCCGCGTGGAATATCGGGTCCGCGGTCACGCCGTCGATCAGCAACGGCGGAAAGGGCGTCTCTCCTTCGACCGGCCGCTCGAGCTCCCGGAGCAGGGGCATGAGCTCGGTCAGGCGCGGGCCCAGTTGGGCGTTGGGGGCGAGGTCGAGCAACGTCCGCACGCGCTGCAGCCGCTGGGCGTCCAGAAGCAAGCTGTTCTTCAGCGCGCCGTCAGTCGCGGGAAGCGCCTTCATCAGGTCGGCCGCGTGGCCCAGGAGGTAGCTGGCGACCACGGTGTTGGACCACATGCGCTCGGTAAGGGTGAAGAAGCGCCCGTCCAGGTCCGTCGGCGTCAGAACCTGGGACGAGTTTCGCAAAGGCGCGCGCGCGACCGCTTCGGCCATCCTGCGGCACACCCCGGCTTCGTCGATCAGCGCCTTGCGCGCGTCCGCCTCGTCGCTCTCGATCGAGTCGAGGAAGTCCGCGGCGAACCGGAGCGCGTCGCCGGCGAGGACGCCGACGGTGTCGCCCTCGCGTCGGGCGGGATCGAGTTCCGGCGTCGGCGGGGCGGCCTTGGCCGCGTCGATCGGTTCCCTCTCTCCGTCCGGACGATGTCGAGGACGTCTCGTCGGCCTGGCCGGCGTCAAGTATCCACCGACGTAGTCGGCGCAGGCGTTCCGGGGTCATCGGACGAAACGCGAGCGGGCGGGAACGCGCTCGATTGGGCAGTAGCGGAGGCTTGGCACGCCGGGCGCATCGTAGGCGTAGCCGTCGGGGCCGACCCGCCAGACATCGACCACGAGCGCCTCTCCGCCTTCCTCGGACGGGCAGGACTTGGTGGTCTCGTAGCGATCGCCGCCCAACGAGCGGGTGCGGACGAAACGGCAACCCGCTGTGATCAGATCCGAGAACCGGATCCCGTCTTCGGCCAGGTACTGAAGGTGGAAGGGGTCGGCCGCGCAGTCGCCGTCCGGCGCATAGTAGCCGATCTGCAGCGGCAGGAAGCGCGAGCGCGCACCCGTGGGAGGCGCGGCCCGCGCCGCTCCGCGCCAGGGCGAGCCGTCGGGATTCACCCTCTGCCCGCCTTCGTCATAGAAGGCTAGATCGTCCAGCGTGTTTCCGGTCCAGCCCCAGGCGTGGCTGTAGAATGGAAGCGCGACCGCCCCGGGGCCGCCGTCGAACAGGATCAGGACGGGGCGTCCGTCGAGTTCGCGCATTTCGGGCTTGCGGACTTCCGACGACTGGAAAGGCTCGAGCCGATAGCCGTCCCCCGACGATAGTATCAGGCCGCCAGGAACGGAGGGGCTGAACAACGCGGCCATGGGTTCGCCGTCCAACCGACAGGTCAGGTCGCCGACGCCGATCACATAGTCCGGTCGGCCGTCGCCGTTGAAGTCGGCTGTGTGATCGATCGAGGGCGCGCCGGCGGCCTGGAACCCGGGGCCGGAACAGGCATCCTCGAGGATCTCTGCTCGCCATGTGGAAACCAGTCGGGCTGCGGCCGGGGGCAGGGGGGCCGGCGTTGGGTGGCGACGGCTGGAGCGCCGGCCCGCCCCGG
>NZ_JBNFOJ010000001.1:0-39042 GCF_057364705.1 Brevundimonas sp. CURTG3B2_SDJG | reverse complement strand
GGTCGCCGGCGAAACGGCTGCTGGAAACGGCGGGCCGCTAGCGCGCCGGCGCCGCGGTCGAGTCCCGCACGACCAGCGAGGGATTCGACCTCGGGCTGGGCCAGGGTGGCGGGGGTCCAGGCCGCGCAGGGTCGCGGTCAGCTTTTCGGCGGCCATCCGGCCCATGTCGCGGATCGGCAGGCGCACCGTCGTCAGGTTGGGCCAGACGCGGGAGGCCATGGGCAGGTCGTCGAAGCCCACGATCGACAGGTCGCGCGGCACGTCCAGCCCCGCGTCGCGCGCCGCCTTCATCACCCCGATCGCCATCTCGTCGTTGCCGGCGAAGATGGCGGTCGGCGGCTCCGGCAAGGCCAGCAGGCTCTGTGCGGCCTCGACGCCCGACTCGAAGGTGTAGGCGCCCTGACGGATCAGGGCGTCGTCCAGCGACAGGCCGTGCTCGGCCAGGCCTTCGCGGAACCCCCGACCCCGCTCGTGCGACGAACGGAAGGTGTCGGGGCCCGAGATGAAGGCGATGCGCCGGTGCCCCAGCTCGGCCAGATGCCGCGCGGCCTCGGCGGCGCCGCGGCTGTCGTGGGTCACCACCATGCAGGCCGGCCCGTCCAGCGACACCGAGGCGATGCGCACATAAGGGCAGTCGGCGTCCCTCAGGATCTCGACGACACGGTCGTCCTCCGACACCGACGGCGGCATGACGACGCCGAACAGCTTCTGGCGCACCACGAAGCCGCGCACCTCGTCCAGGAAGGTCGGCGAGGCGCGGTCGCAGGGGTGAACCACGAGCTCCAGCCCAGAGCCCCGCACCGCGTCCAGCACCCCCTGCTGCATGTTGACGACGTAGTTCGGACTGGGATTGTCGTAGATCATCCCGACCAGGAAAGACCGCCGGAAGGCCAGGCCCCGCGCCTGCGGGTCCGGGATGAAGCCATGCTCGGCGATGACGGCCTCGACCCGCTTGCGCGTCTCCTCCTTCACGAAGGGGGAGTTGTTGATGACCCGCGACACGGTCTTTTTCGACACCTCGGCCAGCCGGGCGATGTCGTTGATGGTGGCGGGCTTTCCACCGGGCCGCTTGGTCTCGTTCACGCGGTGAGTCTCTCTGGTCGAACACTGTCCTTAGGACAAAACGCCGAGCTTGTGCATCACCCTCGGTTCGCGCAGATGGGGAATTCCCTATCCGCGCTCAAGTGCCGCGCCGCTGCGCCGGCCGGTCCAGGACGTCGTCGCGCAGCGGGGTCATGAAGCGCAGGTCCCAGTCGTCCGGGTTGAAGGCCTTGCGCGTCGGCTCGCCGACCGCGGGATAGCCCCCCACCTCGCGCTCGTTGTCGATGATCTCACCGCGCCCTTCCGCGACCTCGGCGATCAGCAGCACGTCGCGCATGTCGCGGTCCCAGGGCCGGGCGCCGGCCTGCGAGAGGACCGAGACCTGCACGTCGACGGCCGGGATCGGGCTCAGCCCCTCCCACCACACCGGCGGACGCCGCGTCTCGATGATGCGGGCGGCCGTGGTGGTGTAGCGGCCGAACATGCGCAGGCCCTCGCCGACCTGGTCTACGGCGATGTTGTCGCGGCCGTAGTACTCCAGGTCGCCCGCCCCGCCGATCATCAGGAAGGCCAGATGATCCGTCGGGGTGGACGGGCCAGCGCGCAGGACATTGCCGATCGCGGTCATCTTGCCGACCTCGTAGGGGTGGGCCAGCCACTCCTCCGGAGCCAGGTTGTAGTGGATAGCGCGCGGCCCCGGGTTGTAGATCAGGTTGTTGACGATCACCCCGTGCACCCCGCCCTTGAACAGGGGGCTGCGCTCATAGTTGTGGGCGTAGAGGTTGCCCACGATCAGCAGGCCGGTGACGTTGTCGTGGATCAGCGAGCCCTTGGAATGCTCGCCCTTGGAATGGCTGGAGTAGGCCAGGCTCTCGGCGATGATGTTGTTCGAGAAGGTGATGTCGTGGCTGGTGCCGCGCCGCCACTCCTCGGGCGTCGAACCCGTGAATCGCGGGCCGGACGCCGACAGGTTCTCGTCGGTGCCCCATTCCAGGCTGCAATGGTCGACGATGACGTTCCAGGCCGCCTGAGTGGAGATCGAATCCTCGTCCCAGCCGCTCATCCACTCTTGTCCCGCCGAACCTGGACGGATGCGGATGTGTTGGACGATCACGTCGTGGCCCCCGATGTCCATGCCGCCGCGGATCAGGGTGATCCCCGGCGACGGCGCGGTCTGGCCGGCGATGGTGATGTAGGGGTTGGCGAGTTTCAGCGTCCTGCGATTCAGGTCGATGACGCCGCCGACCTCGAAGACCACGATGCGCGGCCCCTCGGCCTCGATCGCCTCGCGCAGCGAGCCGGGCCCATCGCCGTTCAGATTGGTCACGCGGATGATGCGCCCGCCCCGGCCGCCCGCAGTCCGCGAAGCCCAGCCCTGGGCGCCCGGGAAGGCAGGCAATCCAGCCTCCGCCGGCGGCGGGACCGGCGTCTGGGCGGCTGACGCCGCGGGCGCGGCGGCGGGGAATCAGAAGGGCGGCCGCCAGCGCGGCGAAACGGGCGAGGCTCATGTTTCCATCCTTTAGCATGGCCGCCGTGCCCGCGGCCTTTGCCGAAAGCGCCGCCGGAAGGGCGTCGCCGGATTCAAATTGACACCGGTTTCCTTCCTGCGCAATCTCCAGACGGAAACGGGAGGCGGCGTGAGCCACGCACAAGACAATTCAACGACTTCGCCGATCGCGCGTGCTTTCACCGCCGCGCGCCGGAAGGGCCAGGCGTTGCTCCGCTATCCCGGCGTTGAGCCGCAGTCGCTGGCCGAGGCCTATGCCATTCAGGACGAGGCGATCGCCCTGTGGCCCGACCAGGTCGCGGGCTGGAAGCTGGGCCGGATCAATCCGCCGCACGACGTCCGCTTCGGCGCCGGGCGGCTGGCGGGCCCGATCTTTTCGCGCAACGTCTGGTTCGCCGGCGACCGGCCGACGGCGTTCGGGGTGATCGAAGGGGGATTCGCCGCCGTCGAAGCCGAATACGTGCTGGAGCTGGGCGGCGACGCCGATGACCGCCACGGCTGGACCGCCGAGACCGCCGCCGAACTGGTCGGACGCGCCTACGTCGGCGTCGAGATCGCGGGCAGCCCGTTCGCCGGGATCAACGACCACGGAGCGGCGGTGACGGCGTCGGACTTCGGCAACAACGCCGGGCTGATCCTGGGCCGAGAGATCGTGAACTGGCGCGAACGCCTGGGAGACCTGAGCTGCTCGATGAGCATCGAGGGGGCGATCGTGGGTCAGGGCGGCGCGGCGTCCATCCCAGGCGGTCCGCTGGATTCCCTGGCCTTCCTGCTGAACCTGCTGCACGGGCGAGGGCGTCGTCTCAAGGCCGGCCAGCTGGTCTCGACCGGTGCGGCCACAGGGGTGCACGATATCCGGGCGGGACAATCGGCGGTCGCCGACTTCGGCCCGGACGGGCGGATCCTGTGCCGCGCCGTGCAAGCGACAGGAGCAAGCGCGTGACCCTTTCCCGCCGGACGCTGGGCCTCGCCGGCCTGTCGGGAATGGGCCTGAGCCTGGCCGGCTGCGCGCCACGCGGCCCGGCGAACGGCGCGACGGTCCTCACCGCGGTGGACGTTCACCCGGCCGACTATCCCACGGTCACGGCGGTCAGATGGATGGGCGAGGAGCTGGGACGGCTCACCGACGGACGCATCGGAGTTCGCCAGTTTCCGGCCGGGCAGCTGGGGACCGAGGACGATTCCATCGGCCTGACCCGCTTCCAGGCGGTGGATATCTGCCGGGTCGCCGTGGCGGCGCTGAACAACGCCTTCCCGGAGACCCGTCTGCTGGCGCTGCCCTATGTCTACCGCGACGTCGCCCATGTGCGGGCCGTCGTGGATGGCGAGATCGGAACCGAGCTCCTGAACGTGTTCGAGGGCCGGGGCCTCGTGGGCCTGGCCTACTACGACGCCGCGCCACGCTGCTTCTACAACGTGCGCCATCCCGTCACCGAGCCGGGCCAGATGCGCGGGCTGAAGATGCGTGCGCCGCAGTCCGACATCTTCCTCGACTCCATCCGGGCCATGGGCGCGAATCCCACGCCGCTCACGTTCGGCGCGGTGTTCTCGTCGCTTCAGACCCATCTGATCGACGGGGCCGAGAACAACTGGCCAAGCTATCAGTCCAGTCGTCAGTTCGAGGTGGCCCGCTACTGGAGCCAGACCGAGCACTCGTTCTCGCCGGACGCGCTGCTGATGTCCAAGGCCAGCTTCGAGCGGCTGACGCCGACGGACCGCGAACTGATGCGCGATGTCGCCCGGCGGTCGGTCCAGGTGATGCGGGCCGAATGGGACAAACGCGAGACCGAGGCGCGCGAGACCGTGGTCGCGGCGGGCGTCCAGGTCGCCGAAGTCGACAAGGCGGCCTTCGCCGCTTCGGTCCGCCCTGTGCTGGACAAATACCTAGCCGAGCCGCGCCTGCGCGCGCTCCATGAACGTATCGCAGCGGTCGCCTGAACGGCCGCGCAAACCGTCGGCGCTCAGGGAGGGCCCGAATGTCTGATACCCGACGCGGTCCGACCCGCGCGCTTGACGGCCTGGCGATCCTCGTCATGGGTCTGGCCGGCGCGGCCCTGGTGACGATGGCGCTGATCCAGGCCTGGCAGGTCTTCGCCCGGTACGTGCTCAACGACAGCCCCGGCTGGACCGAACCGCTGGCGTTGCTGCTCATGAGCTTCGCCGTGATGTTCGGCGCCTCGGTCGCCGTCCGGCGCGAGACTCATTTCTCGTTTCAGACCCTGCTGCACGCCCTTTCCGGCCGGACCCAATGGGCGCTGAAAACAGTCTCCCGGCTCATTTCGGCGGCGGCCGGCGGGGCGTTGATGATCCTGGGCGGCGCATTGATGGTCGATGACTGGCCCGTGACCATGGCCGGCGCTCCGCTGCCCTCAGGCCTCAAGTTCGCCGGCCTTTGCGCGGGGGGAGCCCTGATCCTGGTGTTCTCGGTCGAGCGCCTGCTGACCGGCGACTACAGCCCGCCGTCCGAAACGACCCAGACCGAGGACTGATCATGGAGTACGTCATCCTCTTCGGCCTGCTGGCCGTGCTGCTGGCCATCGGGGTTCCGGTCGCCTTCTCGCTGCTGGCCGCGACCCTGGCCACGGTGCTCTATCTGGCCCTCCCCCCGGTCGTGGTCTTCCAGCAGATGGGCTCGGACATCACCTCGGTGGCCCTGCTGGCCATTCCCCTGTTCATCTTCACCGGCGAACTGATGATGAAGGGCGGCCTCTCCGATCGAATGATCGCGCTCGCCTCGTCCATGGTCGGTCACGTGCGTGGCGGGCTGGGGCAGGTGACGGTCGTCGGTTCGACCCTGTTCGGCGGCGTTTCGGGTAGCGCCATCGCCGATGTCTCCGCCATCGGCGGCACGATGATCCCCCAGATGCAGAAGCGGGGCTATGACAGCGACTACGCCGTCAACGTCACGATCTCGGCGGCGCTGGTGGCGCTGCTGGTGCCGCCCTCGCACAACATGATCCTGTACTCGGCCTCGGCCGGGGGCGGAGTCTCGATCTCGGACCTGTTCGCCGCGGGCATCATTCCGGCAGGACTGCTGGCCGTCTCGCTGATGGTGGTCGCCTATGTGACGCGCGCCGTCGGGGCTACGCCGCAGAACCCTTCCCCGGCTTCCGCGCCGTCGCGACGCGGCTGGTCGCGGCCGTGCCGGGCCTGCTGCTGGTCGGCATCATCTTCGGCGGCATCCGTGCGGGAATCTTCACCGCCGTGGAGAGCGCCTCGATCGCCGTCGTCTACGCCACGGTGGTCACCGGCTTGGTCTACCGCCACATGAGTTGGAACGCGTTCAAGACGGCCTGCACCGGCGCGGCGCGAACCTCGGGCGCGGTCCTGTTCATCATCGGCTGCGCGGGCGCCTTCGGCTGGCTGATGGCCTATCTGCAGGTCCCCTCGATGATGGTCGATCTGCTCCAGGCGCTGACCGACAACCCGATCCTGATCCTGCTGCTGATCAACGTCATTCTGCTGATCCTCGGAACCTTCATGGACATGGCGCCCCTGATCATCATCTGCACGCCGATCTTCCTTCCGGTGGCCAAGGCTTTCGGAGTCGACCCGGTGCAGTTCGGCGTCATTCTGCTGCTCAACTGCGGCATCGGGCTGATCACCCCGCCCGTCGGCTCGGTGCTGTTCGTCGGCAGCGCCATCGCGCGGGTCCCGATGACCCACAGCCTGCGCTCGATCTGGCCCTTCTACCTGGCGTGCACGGCGGTTCTAATGCTGGTCACCTTCGTGCCGGCGTTGTCGTTGTGGCTGCCGTCGCTGCTGAAATGACCGGCCTGGAAGGCCTCAAGCCTCCGGAGAACTGCCGCTGGGACTGCGTCGCGCTGGGGGAGGTCATGCTACGGCTGGATCCCGGCGAGGGTCGCATCCGCACCGCCCGGACATTCCAGGTCTGGGAAGGCGGCGGAGAGTACAACGTCGCCCGGGGCCTGAAGAAGACGTTTGGCCTGCGGACCTCCGTGGTCACCGCCCTGCCCCGCACGGAGACCGGAGCGCTGGTGGAGGACCTGATCCTGCAGGGCGGGGTCGATACCTCCCATATCGTGTGGCGCGAGGCGGACAGCGTGGGACGCGACACGCGGGTGGGACTGAACTTCACCGAGCGCGGATTCGGGGTGCGCGGAGCGCTGGGATGCTCGGACCGGGCGAACTCCTCGGCCTCTCAGCTGCGGGCGAACGAGATCGACTGGGACCGGTTGTTCGCCGTCGAAGGCGTGCGCTGGCTGCACACCGGCGGCATCTTCGCGGCTCTATCGGAACATACCGCCCGGACCGCCCTCGCGGCCGTCCGCGCGGCGAAGCGGCACGGGGTCGTCGTCAGCTACGACCTGAACTATCGGGCCAGCCTGTGGTCCAGCCATCCCGATCCGGGTGCGGCCCGCGACGTGAACCGAGAGATCGCCGGTCTGGTCGACGTGCTGGTCGGGGACGAGTACGCCTACGCCTCGTGTCTGGGGATCGAGACGGCGCAGGCGCGGTCGGATCCGGCCGACAGCCGCCCTTTCGATGAGCTGTCCGTTCGCCTCGCAGCGATCCTTCCGAACGTGCAGGTGTTCGCCGCCACGCTGCGCGATCCGATCTCGGCTTCCGTCAACCGTTGGGGCGGCGTGCTGTGGATGCGCGGCCGCCGCTACGCGACGCCGGTCCGCGACATCGCGATTCTGGATCGGGTGGGCGGCGGCGACGGTTTCGTCTCGGGTCTCGCCTACGCGTTCCTGCGAAGCCTGGGTCCGCAGGCCGCCGTGGATTACGGCGCCGCTCACGGAGCGACATGCATGACCACCCCCGGCGACAACGCCATGGCATCCCTCGCCGAGGTCCGGGCCTTGGTGGAGGGAGGAGGCGCCGCCGTCGTTCGGTGAGGGCGACCACCGCCCTGAGGCTTGGCCGCAACGACCACGGCGATCTTGGCTTTTGTCATTTTTCCGGGGTGGCGCTGATCGCACGACTATGCAACCTTCAGATTCATCACCACACAACTTCCCTGGAGATTCAATATGAAGAAGGTTATCGCCGCCGCTGTCGCCGGCGTGCTGCTGGTCGCGGGTCAAGCCGCCGCCGCTCAAAACACCGCCGCCGCCCGCGTTGGCGACCGCGTCGGAGCCAGCGCCGGTGAGGCCAGCGAGTTCGCCGGCATCCCGCTGCCGGTCCTGCTGATCGGCGCCGCGGTGGTCGTGGCCACCGTCGTCGTCGCCACCGATGACGACAGCGAAAAGCGACTAAGTCGAGTTCGATCCGAACTGGATTTTTCCGGCCCCCGTCGCGAGAGCGGCGGGGGCTTTGCTTTGACCGGGGAAGCGAAATCGAGGCCGATCGTTCGCACATGCTTCCCCTCGCAAGAGCCCTGGGTCTAGGCTGACCTCGATACCCGGGAGTGACGATGACCGACGCCGCCGCCCAAGAGCACACCGTCGGCCGCGACGACCGACTGGTCATCCTGGCGTCCTCCGTCGGGACGGTGATCGAGTGGTACGACTTCTATCTGTACGGCTCGCTTGCGGCGATCATCACCGCCCAGTTCTTCTCGGGGGTGAACGAGACAACCGGCTTCATCTTCGCGCTGATGGCTTTCGCCGCGGGATTCGCCGTGCGGCCGTTCGGGGCGATCTTCTTCGGGCGGCTGGGCGACCTGTGGGGGCGTAAGAACACCTTCCTGGTGACCATGCTGCTGATGGGGCTGTCGACCTTCGTGGTCGGCCTGCTGCCGTCCTATGCGGCGATCGGCGTAGCGGCGCCCATCGTCCTGATCGCCATGCGGCTGGTCCAGGGTCTGGCGCTGGGCGGAGAGTACGGCGGCGCCGCCACCTATGTCGCCGAACACGCCCCGCCGGGCAGACGTGGCTTTTACACCAGCTTCATCCAGATCACCGCGACCGCCGGCCTGATGCTGAGCCTGCTGGTGATCCTGGGGGTGCGGACGGCGATCGGCGAGGACGCCTTCAGGGACTGGGGCTGGCGCATCCCCTTCCTGGTCTCGATCCTGCTGCTCGGGGTGTCGTTGTGGATCCGGCTTAGGCTGGCCGAAAGCCCGGCGTTCCAGCGGATGAAGGCCGAGGGCAAGGGCTCGTCCACCCCGCTGAAGGACAGTTTCGGCCAATGGCCGAACCTGAAGCTGGTCCTGCTGGCGTTGTTCGGCCTGGCGGCCGGCCAGGCGGTGGTTTGGTATACTGGTCAGTTCTACGCCCTGTTCTTCCTGGAGAAGACGTTGAAGGTCGACCCGGCGCTGGCGAACGTGCTGGTGGCGATCGCCCTGGCCCTGGCCACGCCCTTCTTCGTCTTCTGGGGCTGGCTTTCGGACAAGGTGGGGCGCAAGCCGATCATCCTGGCGGGCTGCCTGCTGGCGGCCCTGACCTATTTCCCACTGTTCCACGCCCTGACCGGAGCGGCCAATCCGCAGTTGGCGCGGGCGGCCGAAGCCGCGGCTGTCGTGGTGGTCGCCGATCCCGCCGACTGCTCGGTCCAATTCGATCCGGTGGGCAAGGCCAAGTTCAACAGCTCGTGCGACCTGGCCAAAGCCTATCTGGCCAGGGCCGGCGTTCCCTATGAAACGAGATCGCACCCTCGGGGGCGGCCGCTCAGGTGCGGATCGGCTCGACGATCGTTTCAAGCGTCAGCGCCGTCATCGCGGATGACATCCAGTTCGCCTCGATCCCCAGCGACGTCATCTCTCGCGCCGAGTTCACGACCCGCAAGGCGGCCTTCGAGGCGGAGCTGGGCGCGGCCCTGACCCGGGCCGGCTATCCGGCCAAGGCCGACAGCGCCCAGGTGAACAAGCCGCTGGTGGTCGGCATCCTGTTCGTGCTCGTCCTGTATGTGACGATGGTCTACGGGCCCATCGCGGCGGCGCTGGTGGAGATGTTCCCGACACGCGTGCGCTACACCTCCATGTCCCTGCCCTATCACATCGGCAACGGCTGGTTCGGCGGCTTCCTGCCGACGACGGCCTTCGCGATGGTGGCGGCGACGGGCAACATCTATTTCGGCCTTTGGTATCCGGTCGTGGTGGCGGTGCTGACGGTCGTCGTCGGCGGCCTGCTGATCCGGGACCGCAAGGACGTCGACATCCATGCCTGAGCCGTCGCCCACGGCCGCGGCGCTGCTGCTGCCGCTGTTCCTGCATTTCGGCCTGGTCGTCGGCCTCTATGTCGTCCTGACTTGGGCCCGGATGGTGGTGGTGCGCCGAGGCGAAGCGGCGAAGGCGGATTTCGCCCGCACCGATGGCGATCCGCCGCTTTCGGCCCGCGTCCAGCGCAACCTGGCCAACCAGTTCGAGGCGCCGCCCTTCGCCTGGGTCGCCGCCCTGCTGCTGATGCTCACGGGACATGCGACCGTCTGGGACGTCGCGGCAGCGTGGGTGTTCCTGGTCGGCCGCGTCCTGCACAGCTGGGTGCAGTGCTCGGGCGACGACGTCGCCCTTCGCGGCAAGGTGTTCACGATCAATTTCCTGGGCCTTCTCTGGCTCATGGGCCACGCCTTCCTGGCGGTCGTCGGCGGCGTTTGAGGAATTGGTCATCTTGACCGGCCCGACGGGGATCGCGTCATCTCCCGACCCTGCCCGCGACGTCCATGATCTGGGAAACGCCATGACCGAGACCGAACTCTATCCCGTCCCGTCCGAATGGGCCCAGCGCGCCCGGATGACGAAGGCGGGGTACGAGGCGGCCCGGGTCGCGGCCCGCGAGACGCCCGAGGCCTTCTGGGCCGAGCAGGCGCGGCGGCTGGACTGGATGACCGCGCCGACGAAGATCAAGGACGTCGCCTACGCCAAGGAAGACTTCCGCATCCGCTGGTTCGAGGACGGGGCGCTGAACGTCGCCTGGAACTGCCTGGACAGGCATCTGCCGACACGCGGCGACGAGACGGCCATCATCTGGGAGGGCGACGACCCGGCCCTGTCGGGCAGGCTCAGCTACCGTGAACTGCACGCCGAAGTCTGCCGCATGGCGAACGTCCTGAAAGGCCTGGGCGTGGCCAAGGGCGATCGGGTGACGATCTACCTGCCGATGATCCCCGCCGCGGCCGTCGCGATGTTGGCCTGCGCGCGGATCGGGGCGATCCACTCGGTGGTGTTCGGCGGCTTCTCGCCCGACAGCCTGGCCGGACGGATCGAGGATTGCGGCTCGACGGTGGTGATCACGGCCGACGAGGGTTTGCGCGGCGGCCGGCGCGTGCCCCTGAAGGCCAATGTCGATGCGGCGCTGGAGAAGGTGAAGGTCGACCGGGTCCTGGTGGTCGCCCACACCCGCGCCGACGTGCCGATCGTCGAGGGGCGCGACGTCCGCTACGACACGGCCAAGCGGGGCGTGCCGGACGAATGCCCCTGCGAGCCGATGAACGCCGAGGATCCGTTGTTCATCCTCTACACCTCGGGTTCGACCGGAAAGCCCAAGGGCGTGCTTCACACCACCGGCGGCTATCTTTTCTGGGCCGCCTGGACGCACGAACTGGTGTTCGACTATCGGCCCGGCGAGGTCTTCTGGTGCACGCCGACGTGGGCTGGGTGACCGGGCACAGCTATTGCGTCTACGGCCCGCTGGCGAACGGGGCGACGACCCTGATGTTCGAGGGCGTGCCCAACCATCCAAGCTTCAGCCGCTTCTGGGAGGTCATCGACAAGCACAAGGTCGAGATCTTCTACACGGCTCCGACGGCGCTCAGGGCCCTGATGCGGGAAGGCGACGAACCGGTGAACCGGACCAGCCGGGCGTCCCTGCGCCTGCTCGGCACGGTGGGCGAGCCGATCAACCCGGAGGCCTGGCGGTGGTACCACGAGGTCGTCGGCGAGGGCCGCTGCCCGATCGTGGACACCTGGTGGCAGACCGAGACCGGCGGGGTGCTGGTGTCGCCCCTGCCCGGCGCCACGGATCTGAAGCCGGGTTCGGCGACCAAGCCGCTGCCCGGCGTGGAACTGCAGCTGGTCGATGCGGACGGAGCGGTCCTGGACGGCGCGACCTCGGGCAATCTGGTGATCACCGACAGCTGGCCCGGCCAGATGCGCACCGTGTGGGGCGACCACCAGCGCTTCTTCGACACCTATTTCTCGGCCTATCCGGGCAAGTATTTCACCGGCGACGGCTGCCGGCGGGACGACGACGGCTACTACTGGATCACCGGCCGGGTGGACGACGTGATCAACGTCTCGGGGCATCGGATGGGCACGGCCGAGGTCGAGAGCGCCCTGGTGCTGCACGATGACGTGGCCGAGGCGGCGGTGGTCGGCTTCCCGCACGACATCAAGGGCCAGGGAATCTACGCCTATGTGACCCTGAACGCCGGGGTGGAGCCGACCGAGGCGCTCCGCAAGGCGCTGATCGCCCATGTGCGCAAGGAGATCGGCCCGATCGCGGCGCCGGACGTCATCCAGTGGGCGCCGGGCCTGCCCAAGACGCGCTCGGGCAAGATCATGCGGCGGATTCTGCGCAAGATCGCCGAGGGGGAGGTCGGATCGCTGGGGGACACCTCCACCCTGGCGGACCCTGGAGTAGTGACCGACCTGGTGAGCGGACGGCGGAAAATCTGAATCCGAAGCGCCTGTCGCAAATCCGGGGTGGTCTTCGGTCCTTCGGCTCGCTATCTCGGCGGCCTGTCAGGAACGGGGTGAACCCACATGCGCGTGGCGATGATCGGAACCGGCTATGTGGGCCTGGTGTCAGGGGCCTGTTTCGCCGACTTCGGCCACGATGTGACGTGCGTCGACAAGGATCCCTCCAAGATCGAGCGGCTGGAGCGCGGCGAAATCCCGATCTTCGAGCCGGGGCTGGACGACCTGGTGGCGTCCAACGTCCGCGACGGCCGCCTGTCCTTCGCCCTCGACGGCGCCGAGGCCATCCGCGCGGCGGACGCGGTCTTCATTGCAGTGGGCACGCCGTCGCGGCGCGGGGACGGGCATGCGGACCTGTCGTACGTCTACGCCGCCGCCGAGGAGATCGCCGGCCTGATCGAGGGCTTCACCGTGGTGGTGACGAAGTCGACGGTGCCGGTCGGCACCGGCGACGAAATCGAGCGCATCATCCGTGAGAAGCGTCCGGACGCCGATTTCGCGGTGGTCTCCAACCCGGAGTTCCTGCGCGAGGGCGCCGCGATCGAGGACTTCAAGCGGCCGGACCGGGTCGTGGTGGGGACCGACGACGAGCGGGCCGCGAGGTGATGCGCGAACTCTATCGCCCGCTGAACCTGAACGAGACCCCGATCCTGTTCACCGGGCGACGGACCTCCGAACTGATCAAATACGCCGCCAACGCCTTCCTGGCGATGAAGATCACCTTCATCAACGAAATGGCCGACCTGTGCGAGAAGGTGGGCGCGGACGTCCAGCAGGTCGCGCGCGGCATCGGCCTGGACAACCGGATCGGCGCGAAATTCCTGCACGCCGGGCCGGGCTACGGCGGCTCCTGCTTCCCCAAGGACACCCTGGCCCTGGTGCGCACCGCCAGCGACGCCGGCGCGCCCGTCCGTCTGATCGAGACCACGGTCGAGATCAACGACGCGCGCAAAAAGGCCATGGCCGGTCGCGTCTCGAACGCCCTGGGCGGCGAACTGGCCGGCAAGACCGTGGCCCTCCTGGGCCTGACCTTCAAGCCGAACACCGACGACATGCGCGATGCGCCTTCGCTCGACGTCGCCCCGGCCCTGATCGCCATGGGCGCCCAGGTTCAGGCCTTCGACCCCGAAGGCATGCACGAGGCCGCCAAGCAGCTGGATGGCGTCCAGTTCAAGGATGGACCCTATGAGGCGGTCGAGGGCGCCGACGTGGTGGTCATCCTCACCGAATGGGACCAGTTCCGCGCCCTGGACCTCGACCGCGTCAAGCTTCTCCTGCGTCAGCCGGTGATGGTCGATCTCCGGAACATCTACCGGCCCGACGACCTCAGGGCCCGCGGCTTCCGATACAGTTCGATCGGTCGGGCCTAGGAGCGATCGCAAACCGCCGAACGCTGTTTCCGAGGTGGGGATTCATTGACACGGCAAGTAAACGTTACAACTTCGCTCGTTCACGCTGTGGACCTACCGGCGGCTCTGTTGTACGAGCCGGGGCGGTCACTTTAGGATAGGTACATGACCCTCGATCAGACGTCCGATACGCATTTCTCGGCGGATTCCGACACGAGACGCTCCCTGGGCGTCGTGATGAAGGCGGTCTTCCTCAAGCCCGTTCTGAAGGTCATGCAGGCGCTCCTGCCGGCCCGGGCGTTCGACAAATTCTACGCCGCGACCTTCCCGATCTACAAAGAAGTGGTCCGGGCCGGGTACTGGCTGGGCAACGTCCTGACGCTCAAGTTCACGAACGCCGAGCAGTGGGGACGGGTCAAGCGCGTCCACGCCGTGATGCCCTATTCCCTGGTGGGCGCCGGCGGGCTGGAAGCCACCGATCGCGCCGCCCAGAGCGTCAACATCAACGGGGTCGAGGGCGACTTCGCCGAGCTGGGCGTCGCGCGCGGGGGTTGCGCCAGCCTGCTGGGCATGTCGGCCTTCGCGCCAGGAGCTCCGGACCGCAAGCTGTGGCTCTTCGACTCCTATGAAGGCCTGCCCGAGCCGGGCGAACGCGATTTCGTGGCTAGCGGGGACACCGGCGACCACGTCCGCCCGCTTCCGAAGGGCTCGTGCTTCGGCGCGCTGGAAGAGGTCCGCTGGCTGACGCTAACCCACTTCAAGCTGCCGGAAGACCGCATCAACTTCGTGCAGGGCTGGTTCGAGAACACCGTGCCGGCGACGCGCGACCAGATCCAGAAGTTGGCCATCCTGCGCATCGACGGCGACTGGTACGAGTCGACCAAGGTCTGCCTCGAGGGCCTGTTCGGGAAGGTTCAGCCGGGCGGCGTCGTCATCATCGACGACTACGACAGCTGCATCGGCGCCAAGCGGGCCGTGGACGAGTTCGTCGCCGCGAACAAGCTCGACGTCGTCCTGCAGTCCGACGGACGCGGCGGCCGGTGGTTCCGCAAGACCGCCTAAGGCCCCGGCATCCCGGCATCCGTAGAGAGCTAGGCGACTGATGGAATACGTTCGGCTGGGCGGCCTAGGGCTCGAAGTTTCGCGCTTCGGCTTCGGCGGCTGCCCGCTGGGCGGCCACGGCTGGGGCGACACCGACGAACAGCGGCTGAGGTCGGCGATCGAAACCGCATTCGACGCCGGCGTCACCCTTTTCGACACGGCCGATGTCTACGGACTGGGAACTTCCGAGGCCATTCTGGGCGAGGTGCTCCAGAACCGGCGCGACCAGGTCGTCTTCGCGACGAAGTTCGGGGTCCGCCGGCAAGGCGATCAAACCATCCACGACAACAGCCCGGCCTGGATTCGCGCCGCCGTGGAAGGCAGCCTCAAGCGGCTGCGGACCGATCGCATCGACCTCTACCAGTTGCACTACTGGGACAAGGTCACGCCGCTCGACGACATCGTCGACACGCTCCAGGCGCTGGTGGCCGAGGGCAAGATCCGCAGCTTCGGCGTCACCAACCTGGATCCCCGCGATATCGGAGCCTCTCCCCCCGCCGGACTGGTCTCCTTCTCCATGGAGTACAATCTGATCCGCCAAGAGCAGGCGGCGGACATCCGCGCCATCGAGGCGTCCGGCCTGACCTTCCTGTCGTGGGGCAGCCTGGCCCAAGGCGCGCTGTCGGGGAAATACTCGGCCTCGACGGTCTTCGATCCCAACGACCGCCGGTCCCGCGAAGCCTATAGCGCCTTCCACGGCGAAGGCTTGGCCCGCCGCGAGCAAGCCGTCGCACTGCTGCGCGACATCGCCCCGCGATATCCGGGCCGGACCATCGCCCAGCTGGCCATCCGTTGGATCATGGACACCCACCCCTCCAGCGTCGCGCTCGTCGGAATGAAGTCTCCGGAACAGGTGCGCGACACCAGCGGCGCCTTTGACTGGTCGCTGTCGGAAGAAGACCGGGCGCTGCTGTCGGCGATCGCCGCCGCGGTTCCGGAGCCCGTCGCCGCCAGCCTGACATGACCGACCCGCAGGCGCATCCGACCGGCCGCGCGCGCGTTTCGCGGCCCGCCAAGCGTATGCTTGATCTGCTTGTCGCCTCGATCCTGCTGGTCCCGAGCAGTCCGCTGATCGTGGCGGCCGCCGTCCTTGTCTGGGCGCACGATCGCGGGGATCCGCTGTATCGGCAGATCCGGATCGGGCGCGACGGACAACCATTCCAGCTCTTCAAGCTGCGGTCGATGTCGGTGGCGCCCCCGGGCAGCACCAGCGACACCACCGGCCATAACGATCCGAGGATCACGCCCGTCGGCGCCTTCCTGCGCCGATCGAAGATCGACGAACTGCCGCAGCTCTGGAACGTCCTACGCGGCGACATGTCGCTGGTCGGTCCGCGCCCGCAGGTCCCCCGTGAAGTGGCGCTCTACACCGACGTCGAGCGCGGCCTGCTGGAGGTGCGTCCCGGCGTGACCGACTACGCCTCGATCGTCTATTCCGACCTGGGCGACATCGTCGCCACCGCGCCGGACCCCGACATCGCCTACAGCCAGCTGGTTCGGCCCGGCAAAAGCCGGCTGGGGCTCTTCTACGTCGCTAAGGCGTCGGTGTTCGTCGATGTGGCGGTCATCGCCCTGACCGGCCTTGCGCTGGTGCAGGCGCGCTGGGCGCGAAGAGGCGTCGCGGCGCTGCTCAAGTTGCAGGGCGCCGATCAGGCGCTGATCGACGTGGCCGCGCGGCGCAAGCCCCTGGCGCCTTCCCCTCCGCCCGGAGCCGACGCCATCGTGACCTCCCGGGAGGCGTCGATGGCCGGATCGGCCCCGCGATAGCCGGAACGATGGCTTCCAGATCCTCACGGAACCCGAACTCGAGACCTGCAAGGCCCGCGAAATGACGCCCTACCAGCACAACGATCTGCCCGCATTCGCGGTCCGCCTGAGGAAGCACGCCCTGCGCATGACCAGCCGGGCGAAAAGCTCCCACGTGGGCTCGGCCTTCTCCATGGCGGATATCATCGCCGTCCTGTACGGCGGCGCGCTGAAGGTCGATCCCACCCAGCCCGAATGGTCCGAGCGGGACCGCTTCGTCCTGAGCAAGGGCCACGCGGGGTCCTGCCTGTACGCCGCGCTGATGGAGCGTGGCTTCTTCCCCGAGGAGGTCCTGGACACCTACTATTCCAACGGCTCCATCCTCTCCGGGCACGTCTCCCACAAGGGCGTTCCGGGCGTGGAGTTCTCGACCGGATCGCTGGGGCACGGCCTGGGCGTCGCCGCGGGCATGGCCAAGGCCGGCAAGATGAAGGACGCGGACTACAAGGTCGTCTGCGTCCTGAGCGATGGCGAGTGCGACGAAGGTTCGAACTGGGAAGCCTTCCTGTTCGCCGCACACCACAAGCTCGACAACCTGGTCGCCATCATCGACTACAACAAGATTCAGAGCCTGGCCTCGGTGGCCGACACCCTGGCGCTGGAGCCTTTCGCCGACAAGCTGCGGGCCATGAACTGGGCCGTCGCCGAAGTCGACGGCCACGACCACGCCGCGCTGAAGGCCACCCTCGAGCGCCTGCCCCTGGAAACGGGCCGGCCGAGCGTGATCATCGCCCACACCACCAAGGGCAAGGGGGTGTCCTTCATGGAAGACACCGTGCTCTGGCACTACCGCACCGCGCAGGGCGACGAGTTCGAGGCCGCGATGGCGGAACTGGATCTCATCGAAGACGCGCTGACCAACGACCGGAGCCCCGCCAATGCGTGATGCTTTCATCAAGGCGCTGACGGAGCTCGCCGAAACCGACGAACGCATCGTCCTGGTGACCGGCGACCTGGGCTTCGGCGTCCTGCAGGACTTCGCCCAGAAATTCCCCAAACGCTACATCAACGCCGGCGTGGCCGAGCAGAACATGACGGCGATCGCCTGCGGCATGGCTCTGGAAGGCTTCCAGGTCTACACCTACTCGATCGGCAACTTCCCGACCCTGCGGTGTCTGGAGCAGATTCGGAACGACGTCTGCTACCACGACGCCGACGTGAAGATCGTCTCTGTCGGCGGGGGGTTCTCGTACGGCCAGCTGGGCATGTCCCACTTCGCCACCGAAGACTTGGCGATCATGCGCGCTCTGCCCAACATGATGGTCGTCGCGCCGAGCGACCCCTGGGAGGCGGCGGAACTGACCCGTCAGATTTCGGCTCGCCGCGGCCCGGCCTATCTGCGGCTGGACAAGAGCAGCGCCGGCCTGCCGGAAACGCCCGTGACGCTGGGCGCCGCCCGCCAGGTCCGCGAGGGCGCCGACGTCTGCCTGATCTCGACCGGTGGGCTGGTGGAAGAGGCGGTGAAAGCCGCCGCCCTGCTCGAGGCGCAAGGAGTCTCGGCCTCCGTCCAGGTCGTGGCCACCGTCAAACCGCTGGATCCGGCGCTCATCGCCAGGGCGGGAACCTTCCCCGCCGTCGTCGTCGTCGAGGAACACACCGTCCTGGGCGGCCTGGGCGGCGCGGTCGCGGAAGCCTGCATGAGCGCGGGCGCCGTTCCCGGACGGTTCCTTCGCATCGGCCTGGACGACATCTATCCGACGATCGTGGGTGACCAACGCTACCTGCGTCAGGCCTATGCGCTGGACGCCGAAGCCATCGCGCGGCGGACGCAGGCGCTGCTGGCGTCCTGACCCCCCAACGGCCAGCGGGCGGCGCGGAACTCCGCGCCGCCCGCCGATCAGATCATCCCCGGCCGAGGGCGCGGTTCAGGACCTGTTCGAACTTCCCGGCCAGCAGATCGAAGTTGAACTCCTTCTCGACGAAGGCCCGGCCGGCGGCGCCGAGCGCCGCCCGTTCCTGACGGCTCATGGCCGCGAGTTTCAGGATGTTGGCCGCAAGGGCCGCCGAGTCCCCGCCCGGCGAGGATAGGCCCGCCTTCCCGTCGGCGACCGGATCGTTGTAGGCGCTCGACGACAGCAGGATCGGCCGGCCCGCCGCCAGGTAGTCGAACAGCTTGTTCAGGCTGATGCCCCCCTCGTTATAGAGGGGCGCGTTTTTCACGATGCCGATGCAGGCGTCGTACTCGGCGATCCGCGCCGGGACCTCGGACTTGGGAATCCGGCCCAGGAACTGAACCGAGGTGAGGCCGCGCGCCTCGCAGTCGGCCTTGAGACGCGGTTCCTCGGCCCCGCCGCCGATGAAGGTCAGCGAGATGTTCTTGGCCTCTGGAAGGTCCGCGATCTGGGCCATCGCGTCGATCGCCGTGTCCAGGCCGTACCAGAGACCGACCGTCCCCATGTAGACGATGCGCAGGCCGTCATGTTCGGGCTGCGGCGTAGCCGGACCGAACTTGGCCACGTCCACCCCGTTGGGAATGACCGTGATCTTTCCCGGCTCCCCGCCTTTGGAGGCGATGTGCTTGGGCGTCCCGGGCAGCAGGGTGATGATCTGGCTGGCATGCTTGTAGAGCTGCCGTTCCATCCAGGACAGGGCGACGATCAACGGGTGGCTGTCCCGCAGGCGGCCGGCCGTGGTGATCGACGCAGGCCAGACGTCGCGGATCTCCATCACGAACGGCACCTTGAGACGGCGCGCCAGATGCATCGCGCCGAACGCCGCAAAGGGGTGCGGGCTGCTGGCGACGATGATGTCCGGCTTGGGCAGGGCGTCGAACCCTTCGGCGCGCCAGACCCGCCAGGCCGTGTCGAGCATGCCCAGCAGCCTGCGGCCGGTGTTGCCGCTGTAGGTCATGGCCGGAAGCCACAGGAAGCGGATGCCGTCGACCTGCTCGACCCGAGGCTTGTCCAGGTCCGCCAGGGCGGCATAGCGCTGGCCGAGCTGGCCGACGGACGAGGCGATCAGGGTCAGGTCGTGCCCGCGCGCGATCAGCCTCTGGCCGATGTCGTAATGGCGCATGCTGGTCCCCTCTCGGGGCGGGGCCGCGGCGGGATTGACGATCCAGATATTCAAGGAAGAAGCCTCTGATGGTGTTCGCGTCGGCCGGGAAGGGACTCGCTGGCGCGGCGTGCCGCCACCGCATGTCCCCTCGCCCGCCGGCGCATCGCCTCGGTCTTGCGGAACCGCCTAGACCAGCGCGTGGCGATGCAGTTTGGGAATGGCGTTCACGACCCCGATCGTCTCGGCGAAGTCCAGCCCGATCGCGTCCAGATACCACTTGATGTTGGCGTACCGCGGACGGTTCTCGTGCTCCAGAAGCACCAGCGCCTCCTGCCGGCTCAGATCGCCTTCGCGGATCTGATTGCTCCGGAAGGTGTCGTGCTCGGAAAAGCCGGCGACCGTGTAGTAGATGTAGTTATAGAACGCCGCCGTGCCGTCGCCGATCCGCCAGGTCGTCGTGGTGTCCGGCGCCTTCTCCCAGTCGTACTGGGCCAGACACTGGTCCACGAGCCGTTCGTCCCAACGCCAGTAGTCGAAGATGGCGAAGTAGTCGGTCTTGGACGACACGCTTCGATAGTACTCGCCCGAGACGGTGTCCCACAGCGAACTGTTGAAATAGCCCGGGCTCTGCATCATCGCCTTGACGCGGAGATACTGATAGCGGAGCTGCTTGGCGGCGCCGCTGCTGTAGACCTTCTCCTCGGCGAAATCGGGAGGCACGCCCAGGAAGCCGGTCTTGAAGTGCGTGACTTCGAGCGGGTTCATGCCCCAGAGGTTGAGGCTGACGCCGGTCTGTTTCTTCACCGTTTCGACGTGCCGGAAGAAGTGCTTGTCGCCGGCGGTCAGGATGTTGACCATCCCCAGGTGGGGCGACTTCAGCCAGGCGCGCAGGTTGGCGGCGATGTTTTCGCGCTTCTTGGTGATGTCGTCCGCGATGATGATGTTCTCGACGCCCAGCTCAGCGCACATCCGACTGATGTTCCGCCGACCCAAATCCGTCACCATGCCCCAGTCGTACGTGTAGGTGACGGGCTTCATCTTCAGCTCGTCGACGATGAGGTGCAGGGCGTAGCAGCTGTCCCGGCCGCCCGAGAACGGCACGACGCAATCGTTGCCGACCTTGCGGCGGTAAGGCTCGACCAAGGCGAACAATTCTTCCTTGGGCCTCGGCTTGTTGCGAGGCTTGTAGGCCAGGCAGTAGTTGCAGACCCCGTCCTGATCGAACCTGATGTAGGGCATCGTCTCCGGAAGGACGCAGCGCGTGCAGCGCCGGAGCTCGTGCTTCGGATACTGCAGCAGCCCTTCTTCGGACGAGGACAGGATCAGCGCAGGGATGAGATCGGTGGTCCGCTCCTCGCGGTTCACCACGACATAGTCCGTGTCGGAGGCCGGAATATCGAGAACCAGGCCGTCGCGGACCTCCACGACGTCCACGCAACCGATCTGGTTCAGGGGGAAGGCTTCCGAGGCGAAGCAGACGGCCTCACCCTTCTTGCCGATGTAGAGGCTGCCGTTGTTCGAGAACAGGCAGAGCTTGCCCAACCGGGGAAGCGCCAGCGCGCACGCGACCACGCCGCGACACAGGCCCAGCACCGCGGCGGGGATGTCCTCGACCTTGCCCCCCTTCTCGAGATGCGCCGCGGCGATCGCCGGGATCACCTCGGTGTCGATCTGGAGCTCACGGGTCTTGCCGATCTTGCTCCAGATTTCTTCGTGATTGACGATGATCCCGTTGTGCAGGACGCAGACATCGTCGCGAAGGACGGGCTGGTTGTCGCTGAGGCCGTTGGTGATCAGGCGGCTGTGCCCCATGACCAGATCGGCCGAATAGGGCTTCGTCTCCTTCAGGAGACGGGAAATCGGATAGTCGGCGCGATGGATGCGATACCCGCCGTCCTGATGGATCAGCAGGCCGCTCGAATCCCGCCCACGCTGCTGCGCATGAGTGGTCAGCGCGATGAGATCATCCCGTCCCCACGAGGAGGAAGAGGGAGCGATGATCCCAAAAATCCCACACATCGACGAACTCTCCGTTCCAAAATCTGCAGTTAGATCAGATCAAGGCCGAAGCCCAGCGTTCTGACCGGTCGCGACTCCAGGCCGCGTCCTTCGCCACAGCGTCCCTTGCCACGTATCGATGTCGAAAAAACGCTGCCGTCAGCTCCGGGGCTGCAGGCCCAGGCGGTCCCGATAGAAGGCCACCAGCGTCGCCGCTTCCAGATCCCAGTCGAACTTCTCCAGAATAGCGCGGCGTCCACGGTCCCCCATGGCCTGCGCCTCTTCGGGGTTATCAAGAATCCATTGCATGGCGGCGACAATCGCCTGGGTATCCTCGGGATCGACCAGCAGGCCGCAACCCGCGTCGTCGATGATCTCGCGCCAGACCGGGAAGTCCGAAGAGATCAGGGGCACCCCGGCCGCCATATACTCGAACAGCTTGATCGGCAGGGTCAGCATCTCGTGGGCGACCGGCTTGAGCACCACCAGCCCGGCGCGGGCGTCGGCCAGCACGGCGGCCACTCCCTGACGGGTGGTCCATCCTTCGAACCGCACCCGTTCCCAACCCGGCATCGCCTCTGCGCGCCGCTGATCTTCCGCGACCGAGAAGGCGCCCGCGAGCCGCAACCGAGCGTTCGGGTTCGGCAGGCGCGAGACGGCGTCGATCATCTCGAAGATGTTGCGATTTGTGGTGATGGTCCCGACGTAGGCGAACTCCGGTGGGCGATCCGCCATCGGCGTCGGGTCCGGCGCGTGCAGCTCGTTGGCCACGGGGAAGTTCCGCACCACCACCGTCTTCTCCGCCGGGAACCGCGCACCAATGACGCCGGTCGCCGTCACGACGCCGTTCAGAAGGCGTCCGCCGATCCACTCTGTGAGGCTGACGAAGGGCGGCAGGGTCCGTTGAGCCCACCGTGGAAGACCCGGGTTGTGCATGACCTGCCGCGGAACGTCCTCGTGGACGTCGTAGACGACCTTGATCCCCCAGAGCCGCAGCAGCAGCGCCCAGGGCAGCAGTTCCGGGTCGTGGAAATGAGCCACGTCCGGCCGCGCCTTGCGAACGGCGGAGATCATCCGCCAGGCGCCCTTGGTCATCCGCGCCAGCCGGCGCAGCTTGGGGCCGGTGTCCACGATTGTGTAGCCGCCGGCCTCGTCGCTTCCGGCCCCTTCCCGTCCTGGACGAAGATCTGGACTTCGGCGTCGAAGGCGCGCGCGAGGGAGCCCACCTCCTTGACGCGGATCCGGCTGTCGCTGCGGGGGTGGACGGTGGTGAAGTGGACGATCTTCATTTGGCGTGGGCTGTCAGAGGAGGAGCGCCGGGGGACTGCCCCGGCCTGTAGGTGGAGATCGCGGGCCCGCTGGGCTGATCCCGCATCACCATGAGGATCAGGAGCGCCGGCAACAGGCCGTTCGTGAGGAAGAGAGTGACGAAGTCCGTCGACTGGATCATCGACAGGAACAGGCTGACCGTGGCGGTCACCACCAGCGGCACGCCCATGTAGCGGCTGCAGGCCTGGAAGAAGGCGATCACCAGCCCGGCCCCTGCCGAATAGATGACGACGCCCAGGAACCCGGCCTGCGCGAAGCCGCTGCCGATGAAGCCGGTGTTGGCCGACGTCCGGGCGCCGAAATAGGTCTCGCCGATCAGGATCGGCGCTACCACCCCATTATAGGGCACCCGGACCATGCCCAAGGTCAGCTTCGAGGTGGACCAGTAGTACTTCGGAGAGTGGGAGAAGAAATCCAGATAGTTGTAGTCGACCAGGGTCGGGACGAAGAGGGCGCGGCGGACGAACAGCGTCTCGATCTCTCCCCAGAACGAGGACACGCTCATGTCCGGCTGCAGGATGATCGCCACACAGAGGAAGAAGATGGCCGCCGACAGGGCCATCAGGATCGGCGCATAGCCAGACCGTCCGGACATGAGGACGAAGATTCCGGCCGTCATGAACGGGATGATGGCCATCGACTTGTGGCCAGTGAGGCCGAACAGGATCACCGACACGACGCAGAAGGCCGCGGCCGCCCAGTACTTCTTGTACCGCATGGACACGGCCACTCCGAAGGGGATGATCGCGG
Source organism: Brevundimonas sp. CURTG3B2_SDJG (assembly GCF_057364705.1). Taxonomy (NCBI): domain Bacteria; kingdom Pseudomonadati; phylum Pseudomonadota; class Alphaproteobacteria; order Caulobacterales; family Caulobacteraceae; genus Brevundimonas; species Brevundimonas sp. CURTG3B2_SDJG. The sequence goes on along the minus strand of NZ_JBNFOJ010000001.1, from coordinate 15,623 downwards.
TCGTGAAGAACAGGGATAGATACCCGAAGAGCCCCGGCACCGACTCGGCCGCCGCTTCTCGGAAGTCATAAACTCTTGAAAAATCTAGGTTGAAATATCGGAATCCCCCGAAGGCATAGAACATGACGACCAGGGAGACGCTGCCCGCGAACAGGACGCCCACAACGTCGCGCGGCGCGATGGAGAACAGGCGCACGCGATGCAGGGGGATCGCGCTCGCCGCATAGATGATCGATATCGCGAGCGCGACTATGAACGCCGACGATGTCGGCCGGTCGGAGAATCCGTAAAGGATCGACGACGGCACGAAATAGACCGTCAGGATGATGTTCAGGAAAAACGACCTGGCGCTCCAGCTCACCGGCGTGAACACCACGAAGGCCGCGAGAGCGAACATCGACGACACGATCTTCGTGCCGTTGATCGCCAGATCCAGGCCCATGTAGGACCAGGTCTTGGACGTATACAGACAATACACGGCGGCAAGCAGGCCGTAGTACGCCATGTAGAGAACTAGAAGCCTGACCCGCCCGCTGCCCGCCTTCGGCCGGCCGGGCTCAAACGAGCCGTCGGTCGTGGCTGGAGTTTCGTTCCGCCAGGGCGGAGAAACTGTGCGAGCGCTTACCGAACCAAGCATGGCGTCCCATTCCTGTCGCCGAATCTCGAGGTCGACCACAGCGATTTATTCTTAACGGATGAGATCGAGAGTTAGACTTCAGGCGGGCCTTACCGAGAACATCATATGCCACCTGATGTAGTTAACCCACCGCCAAGCCTGCCATGAGAACGGCGCCCGTCCGGAGATCATGGCGTCGAACGCCTGGATCAGTGCGTCCGTACGGAGGAAGGGCACCTGCTCCGCCTCCTGCAGCCATGCGCGGGATTGACCCGCCAATGCGATGAACCAATCCTGCTCGGGGGTTTCAAACCCGATTTTGTCCCGCCGGTCAAGGATGGCGTCCGGCACGATTCCCCGCATCGCGGCCCGGAAAACACTCTTGGTCTCGCCCTCGCGGGAAACCAGATATTCCTCAGGAAGCGACAGCATGAGTTCCGCAAAGGGGACCGTCAGGAACGGGACCCGGCTTTCAATCGAGAACCGCATCGAGTTGCGGTCGCCATGGCGCAGGAGATGGGGCAGGCCGCGAACCTGAAGGCTGTGGGCGAGCTGCTCGGCAAGCCTGCGTCCCCGCGCGTCGGCCGCCCGCACGGGGCGAGGCTCGCGCATCATGACCCCGGCGTCCCTCAGATAGTCTATGTCGAGCCAGTCCGGCGCCGCGCCGCGTCCCATGAAGCGCCGCCCCTGCGCATAGATTGAGTCCGGCAGGGTGGCGCGCCCGAGGTACATCCACGCCCTGCGATTGGACCGGCCGGGCCACTCCCCCCACCGCCGCGCGAAGTCGGCGGCGGCCCGCCATCCTTCGCCTGGAGTTTCCAGCATGCTCAGCATGCGCTCCCCGGGATAGCCGTCGTAGCCGCCCATCAACTCGTCGGCGCCCTGGCCGTCCAGAGTCACCGTGACGCCGCTTTCCTTCGCCAGCTGATACACGCGGTACTGGGCGTAGATGCTGGTCCCGCCGAACGGCTCTCCCTGCGCCCGGATCAAGGTGTCGATATCGCGCACCAGGTCCTCGGGCGTCGCGATCACCTTGCGGCCGATGGCGCCGACGTGAGCATTGACCGTGTCGACCCAGGCCTCCTCGGACGCCGGACTGCCTTTGGCGACATAGCTGAAGGTGTGGATCGGCATGTCGGGCTCGACGTGCCTCATCGCGCAGACGATGGCTGAGGAATCGATGCCGCCCGACAGCGCCGCCCCCAGGGGCACGTCGCTGCGCAGATGCTTGCGGATGTTGTCGAGGAAAAGTTCGCGAACGGCGTCGGCGGCGTCGGAGAACGACAGGGTGGAGGTCCGCGCCACCGGCGGCCTCCACCAGTGCCGGATCCCGGTGATCTCGCCCTTCGCCGCATCGAATGTCAGAAGTCGGCCGGGCAGCAGGTGCCGGACGCCCTCGACGAAGGTGTTCTCCTTGCTGTCGTAGTCGCTGTGGACGACGTAGTCGTAAGCGCGCTGCAGGTCCGGGGACCAGGCGCCCCCGGCCAGCGCCATCACCGCCGGCAGTTCGGATCCGAACACCAGACGGTCGCCCGTATGGCTGTAGAAGAGCGGCTTGATGCCAAAGGCGTCGCGCACGCAGGTGACGGTCTGCTCGACGCGATCATGGATCGCGAAGGCGAACATGCCGACCAGCCTGTCCAGGCAGTCGGCGCCCCACTGCACCCAGGCCTTCAGCAGGACCTCGGTGTCCGATTCCGTCTTGAAGACGTGGCCGCCGTTGGCGAGCTCCTTGCGAAGCTCCTTGTAGTTGTAGATTTCGCCATTGAAGGCGAGCACGTACCGCCGGTCATCGGTCAGCATCGGCTGGTGTCCGCCGGAACTCAGGTCGATGACCGACAGCCGGGTCTGACCGACCACGGTCGTCCCGCGATTGGTCCGGTCGATCTCGTACCCGCTGTCATTGGGGCCGCGGTGGCTCATGGCCGACAGGGCGAGGGCGAGATCGCCCTCGAGAGTCGACGGCGGCCGACGCCAGTTTCCCCCGATAATTCCGCACATCGTCCGTTCCGCCTTCGATCCTGTATGCGCCTTAGGCCATCGTCCGTCGGCGGTCCGTCCAGGCCAGGTGCGCGAACACCAGCCCGATCGAAATCACCCCGCCGACGAAATTCGCCACGGAGAGATAGATAATCGTCTGCAGCGGACTACCGCTTTGAAAGCCCAGCGCCAAGGCCGCCACCTTGAGGACCAGAAGCGTCGAATGAACGGCCAGATTCAGCTTCTGGCCACGCGTCGCGGTGAGCGCCGTCGAGATCGACGAATAGATGAACTGGACGCAGAAGCCGGGAACCAGCCAAGCCGCGTACAAGCCGGCCTGGCGCCAGGATTCGTCGAAGATGTGGGCGAAGAGGAACTCGCCCGCCGTCATGATCACGGCGGCCGGAACGGCCACCGCCGCCGCCAGGCCCAGCACGATCAACAGCGCCTGGCGCAGCAGCGCGCCGCTGGCCATGGATTGGCGCGCGCCGGCCAGGAAGGCCTGGGAGATCGCCTGGGAGACGATGGTCATGGGCGCGGTCAGCATCCGCTCGGCGAGGAAGTACACGCCCGCGACGGCCGGGCTGAACATGGCGGCGAGGACTAGGTTGGGCAGTTGCACGCCCAGGAAGTCGATCAGGGCGGCCGGGACATCGAACTTCGGGAACCGGTCATGGCCGGCCAGAAGACGGCCCAGGCGTCGACGCCCGCTGCGATCCCGAAAGGGAAGCGGGCGACGGCCGACATCCCTGGCCAGGCGGAAGACGCCGGCCGTGAAGCCGAAGATATGTCCGACGATCAGCCCGATGGCGCCCAGTCCGGCGACGCCGGCGGCGACTTGGACGAAGACGTTGCTGGCGCTCTGGACCAGCTTGGTCTGAGCCACCGTCACGAATTGACCTTTGCGCAGGCTCCACAGGTTCAAAGCCCTGTAGGACCCCGCCCCCAGCAACCCGAGCGGAATGAGGAGCAGGTAGTTCTCCGCACCCGGAGCATCCAGGAGCCTCGCGAGGTCCCCCCGCCAGATCAGAATCGACCCCAGGGCCACGACCGCCACGATCACATTGATAACCAGGGCGGCGGCCATCATGTCGTAGGCGCTCCGATCGCTGCGCATGAGCGGGATCGCGAACTCGTAGCGCAGGCTGGAGATCACCAGGATGAGCCCCATGGTGGCGCTCACCACGGCGAACACCCCGAAGTCGGACGGGTCGTACAGCCGGGTGAGCAGCGGCGTGGCCGCCAGGATCATCAACTGGCCCACGAACGACGCCGCCGCCATCAGGCCCGCGGACCGGATCAGCTGGCTTCCGAGAAGCCGCGATTTCAGGACCTCGACACGCGACCCCATGGTCATTGTTCGGCGAAGTCCCGGATCGTCATGCTGGGCGAGGCCGCCGTCTTCCATCGGAGGTCGGCGGGCCGGAAGATCACGCAAGAACGACGCGGTCGCGACGCTTGTCGATCCGGCTGGTGGCGTTGCGCGAGTCCACCACCAGGGCGACATGATCCACGAGCTGCTGGTAATCGACCTGGTCGTGATCCGTACAGATCAGAGCCGCGTCGAAGGTCTTCAGGACCTCCGGCATCCAGTCGATGCCGACGCGTCCGGTCAGGGCGGCGTGCTCGCGGGTCGGCGGGATCGTGGGGATGTGGGGGTCGTAGTATTCCACCTCGGCGCCGAGCGCTTCCAGTTCCTCGAGGATCTTGAGCGAGGGGCTCTCGCGCATGTCGTCGACGTTCCGCTTGTAGGCCAGGCCGAGCAGCAGGATGCGCGATCCGGCGAGGCTCTTGCGCAGACGCACGCCCAGGGCCTGGATCAGGGTGTGGATCACTTCCTTGGGCGCGTCGGCGTTGACCTCGCCGGCCAGCTCGATGAAGCGCGTCGGCACTTCGAACTCGCGCGCCTTCCAGGTCAGGTAGAAGGGGTCGATGGGAATGCAGTGCCCGCCCAGGCCCGGACCCGGATAGAAGGCCTGGAAGCCGAACGGCTTCGACTTGGCCGCGTCGATGACCTCCCAGATGCTGATCCCCATCTTGCCGTAGATGAGCTTCAGTTCGTTCACGAGGGCGATGTTGACCGCGCGATAGATGTTCTCGGTCAGTTTGACCGCCTCGGCCGTCCGGGTCGACGACACGGGCACGATCCGCTCGACGATGGAGCCATAGATCAGCTCGGCCGCGCGCCGGGAGAAGTCGTCGTCGGCGCCAACCACCCGGGGGATGGTCGACGTCTCGAAGCTCGGATTGCCCGGGTCCTCGCGCTCCGGCGAATAGGCGAGAAGGAACTCTGCGCCCGCCGTCATGCCGGTCTGCTCGAGGATCGGCTTGACCACCTCGTCGGTCGTTCCCGGCCAGGTCGTCGATTCCAGCACCACGATCTGGCCCGGTCGCAGCACCGTCCTGATCATCTCTGTGGTCGCGACCACGTAGGACAGGTCGGGATTGCGGTGCGGGTCGATCGGCGTCGGCACGCAGATGATGAGCGCGTCGGCGGCGCGCAGCGCCTCGACGTTGCAGGTCGCCGTGAACCGGCCGTCCGCCCACATCTCGGTGATGATCGACTTGGGCACCGTTCCCACGGGACTCTCGCCCCGCTCGAGCTCCTGGACCTTCACCTCGTCGATGTCGAACCCGATCACCCGGAAACCGGCGCGATGGGCGGCCGCCGAAAGCGGCAGGCCGACATAGCCCAGCCCGATGATCCCCAGCGCGGCGTCACGGGTTCCGAGGCGCTCCAGGAGGTCCGCGACGGCGGGATGGGCGGCGTTCAAGGCCGGATGATGGATCGGAGCGTTCATAGGTCGGTGCTCGGAAGCTGTACGGGCATTGGGTGAGATGTCGGGCGGGAGCGGCTCGGCGGCGGGCCCGGCCAGGCAGCGATGTTGCTAGATCAAGATTGAGACACGTTGTCGACGCCCGGCGAAACCGACCCGGAGTCACGGGAACTTTCGCCGGCTTCGACGTGAACGAGGACGCCGTCGACCAGCCGGTATAGGTCGCCGGTGTGAGGACATACGGTCTCGGCGGATCCCTCCAGCGGCAAGGCCAGGCGTTCTCCGAATGCGCTCATCCACCCGATCTGCCGGGCCGGTGCTCCTACCATGAGGGCGAAGGCCGGTACATCGCGGGTGACGACGGCCCCGGCTCCCACGAAGGCGTAGGCGCCGATGGTCACGCCGCAGACGATGGTGCAGTTCGCGCCCAGCGTCGCGCCGCGTCCGACGCGGGTGTCGCGGTATTCGTCCTTGCGCTCGACCAGCGAGCGAGGGTTGTAGACGTTGGTGAAGACCATGCTGGGGCCGCAGAAGACCCCCTCTTCCAGCATCACGTTGTCGTAAACCGACACGTTGTTCTGGATCTTGCAGCGGTCTCCGATCACCACCTTGTTGCCGACGAAGACGTTCTGGCCCAGCGACACCTCGCGGCCGATCCTGGCGCCCCCGCAGACATGGACGAAATGCCAGATCCGGGAGCCCTCGCCGATCTGGGCTCCTTCATCGACGATCGCGCTCGGGTGCTGATAGTGACCCGTCATGCCGCGCTCCGCAGGAGCGGATGGTAGTCGCCCTGCAGAGAGGCCGTCGGCGCGTTCCGGATCGCGGACACCGCCTCGATCGCGCCGCGGCTGGCCATGAGACCGAAGCCGCGGCCCGCGAGGATCTCCTCGTAGCTGCGCGTGTGCAGGTCCGTGAATCCCCCAGAGAACTCGATCTCTTCGCCGGCGGCGGTGATCGACCGGTAGGTCCGCTGCCCCTTCGCCCGCTCGGCCTCGGGCACGTCCGACACGTCGATGGAGAGGAACCAGCGGACCCGGGCCCGCTCGTACTCCAGATAGCCGGCCGCCTTCGTCGGCGCGTTCAGGTGCACGACGTTGGTCTGCAGGTCTCCGAACAGGAAGTTCAGCATGTCGAAGAAGTGGACGCCGATGTTGGTGGCGATGCCGCCGGACTTTCGGACGTCGCCCTTCCAGCTCTCCAGGTACCAGTTCCCGCGGGAGGTGATGTAGGTCAGGTCGACCTCGACCTTGCGATCCGAGGGACCCGCCATCGTCTTCTCGCGCAGGGCGATGATCGCGGGATGAAGGCGGAGCTGGAGGATGGTGTTGATCGACTGGCCCGACGCGCGTTCGACCTCGACGAGCTCGTCGAGCTCCTCCGGGGTCAGGACTAGCGGCTTCTCACAGATCGCCGTAGCGCCCGAACGCAGCGCGAAACGCATGTGCGCACCGTGCAGGTAGTTGGGCGAACAGATAGAGACGTAGTCCAGCGCGCGGGGATCGCCCCCCTGACGCAGGCTATCGACATAGCGGTCGAACTGCTCGAACTCGGTGAAGAAGGCGGCGTCCGGGGCGTAGCTGTCGATGATCCCTATGGAATCGTTCGGATCGTAGGCGGCGACCAGCTGATTGCCGGTGTCGACCACGGCTTTCATGTGGCGCGGCGCGATGTAGCCCGACGCCCCGATGATGGCGAAGTTCTTCATGCAGGTCGTCCTCAGATCGCCGGCGTCGCCTGGGCGGCGTCCGCCCTGGCCGCCGCATTCGCCGCGCCGTCCTCTTCGAAGAACGCCTTGACGCTCGGCCACCAGGCGGGCGTCCTGCACCTGCAGGTGATCGCCGATGGGCAGGCTCAGCAGCGTCGTGTCGGAGCGGTTGGCGAACATGTCCTCGCCGCCTTGGCCCAAATAGTCGTAGGCCTCGAGCTTTGGCAGGGCGATCGGATAATGGACGCCCGTCTCGATGCCGCGCTGCTTCAGGAAGGTGGCAAGCGCCTCGCGGCGCTCGGTGCGGACCACGAAGAGGTGGAAGGCGTGACGGCAGTCCTGCGGCAGGGTCGGCAGGATCAGGCCCGGGATCCCGTTCAGCGCGATGGCGTACGTCCGGGCCAGCTCATTCCGCCGATCCACCCACGCGTCCAGGTGCGGCAGCTTGGCGCTCAGGATCGCGGCCTGGAGCGCGTCCAGCCGGCTGTTGCGCCCCTCGAACTGGTGATCGTACTTCCCGGTGCGGCCGTGGTTGGCGATCATGCGGCAACGCTTGGCCAGCGCGTCGTCGTCGGTGGTGATGGCGCCGGCGTCCCCGTAGGCCCCCAGGTTCTTGCCTGGATAGTAGCTGAAGGTGGCGATGTCGCCGATCCCCCGACGCGGCGGCCCCGATACTCCGCTCCGTGCGCCTGCGCGCAGTCCTCGACGATTTTCAAGCCGTGCTCGCCGGCGATCTCGCGCAACTCGTCCATTCGGCACGGGTGGCCGTAGAGATGGACCGCCATGATGGCCGAGGTGTTGGGCGTGACCCGCCGGCGGACGTCGGCGATGTCCAGCGTATAGGTCACCGGATCGACGTCGGCGAAGACCACCTTGAGTCCCGAACGGGTGACCGCCTCGCTGCTGGCGATGAAGGTGTTGGCCGGGACGATGACTTCGGATCCCGCGGGAAGCGACAGAGCCTCCAGCGCGATCTCGATCGCGTCGGTCCCGTTCGCGACGCCGACACAGTGCTTCACCTGCTGGAATTGGGCGAACGCCTGTTCGAACTTCGAGACGTCGCCGCCCCCGATGAAGGCGGTGCGGGCGATCACATCGGCGATCGCGGCGTCGATATCAGACTGGATAGACTGGTACTGCGCATGCAGATCGAGAAACTTGATCACTGGACGTCTCGCAATTTCTTGGCTGGATTGCCGGCGTAGATGCCCGGCTCCGTGATGTCTTTGGTCACCACCGATCCGGCGCCGATCACGACGTCGTCGCAGATCGTCACCGGCAGGATGGTGGCGTTGGTTCCTATGGAAACTCGGTCGCCAATGCGAGTGGATTTCCACAGAGTCTTGTCGCCCCGCGCCGGCCCGCCCGTCGCGAACAGGTCGTTCACGAACATGGCCCCATGCGACACGAAGCAGTCCGAGCCGATCTGCACCAGCTCGCAGATAAAGGCGTGGGACTGGATCCGAGACCGATCGCCGATCAGCACGTCCTTCTGAATCTCCACGAAGGGGCCGATGAAAACGTCGTCCCCGACCCGGCATCCATAGACATTGGCCGGCTCGACCACGACCACGTTCCGGCCGAAGTCGACGTTCACGACGCCTGCGGACCTCGACGCGGGCTGGTTCACGCCGTTTCTCCGAGGCGGCAGTGGCGGGGCCGGAAGCGGAGGTTGACCTGCTTGCCCGTCTCCACCGACTCGTAGATCGCGTTGATCAGCTCGAGGCTGCGGCGTCCCTGCAGGCCATCGACCAGATGGGGGCCGCCGTCGAGGATGCAGCCGACGACGTGCTCGTAATAGGCTTGGTGGCCGAAGCCGTAGACGTTCGGCGGATTGACGGAATAGCGCTCCATCACGTCCGCATCGCCCTCTTCGGGGACGACGAAGTTCCAGGTCTCCAGCTTGTTCACGGCGAAGCCGCCGATCACCACGGTCCCGTTCTCGCCCATCAGGGAGATCGAACCCTCGAGGTCCTTCGGCCGGACCGCCGTGGTCGCCTCGATCAGTCCCAGCGCGCCGCTCTTGAAGCGCAGGGCCACGACGGCGGTGTCCTCGGCCTCGATGTCCACCAGCGCGGTCCGGGCCAGGGCGAACACGCTCTCGACCTCCCCCATCATCCATTCCAGGAGGTCGACGTGGTGGCTGGCCTGGTTGGTCAGAACGCCGCCGTCCAGGGCCCAGGTCCCCCGCCAGCTGTCCTGGTCGTAGTAGGCCTGCGGCCGGCACCAGCGCACCCGCACGGTGCCCATCACCAGCTTGCCGAAGCGGTCGGCCTCCAGGGCTTCGCGCAGTTTGCGCACCGGCACGTTGAAGCGGTTCTGCTTGACCACGAACAGCCGGACGCCGGCCCTCTGGCAAGTCTCGATCATGGCGTCGGCGTCGGAAAGGGTCAGCGCCATCGGCTTTTCGACGACGATGTGCTTGCCGTACGGAGCCAGGCTGATGACGTGTTCGGCGTGACGGCCGCTCTCGGTCAGGACCACCACCACGTCGATGTCGCACTCGGACATCATCGCGTGCATGTCGGTGAACCAGGGCACCGAGAACTGCTCGCCGATCGCCTTGGCCTTGTCCGCCACGATGTCGCACACCGCGACGAGGCTCGCGTTCTCGATCTGGTTCGAGCCGAGCAATTCGGAGTGCCGCTTTGCGATCCGACCACAACCGACCAAGGCGAATTTCAGCATTCGACGTCTTTCTTCAACCGTTTGCTCAAACGAGCGGTGTTCCTGTCAGGGCGGAGCAACCAAGGATTGGCGTAGAGCACGCCTCCGCCGTGCGCGGTAGATGGAGCCGTCCCGGCGTCCGGTGAAATACCGGGACTGCGCCGGGAGCAACACACTCTGTTTTCATGACAGCAGGACTTCACCGTCCGCGGGCGTCCGCCGCACGCCGGACCGGATGCGCTCGACAATCTCCATGAGCTTCACGTCCGGGGTGCCGCCCGCCAGCTTGGCCTGATCGGCCAGCGCCAGAATCTCGTCGACGTTGATCGTCCGCGGAACCGGACGGGACAGCAGCTCCATGATGCCGTCCTCGCATTCTGCGACGTTCTCGCCGTCGTCACTCAAGATCTCGGCCAGCTTCTCGCCGGGCTTCAGCCCCGTGAATTCGATCTTGATGTCAACGTCCGGGACCTTCCCGCTCAGCTCGATCATCTGCCGGGCCAAGTCGACGATCTTGACGGACTCGCCCATCTCCAGGAGGTACTTCCGGACCCGCGCTCCCTTGGCGGCCGCGCCGATGGCGGCGCTGTGCAGCACCAGCTGGACGGCCTCGGGGATGGTCATGAAGAAGCGATTGACCTCCGGATGGGTGACCGTCACCGGCCCTCCGCGCGCGATCTGATCCCGGAAGATTGGCACGACCGAACCCGCCGAGCCGAGCACATTGCCGAACCGCACCGCATTCATCTGCGTCCGCCCCTTGGGGGCGAGGTCCAGCAGGGCTTCGGCGACGCGCTTCGTGGCGCCCATGACGTTGGTCGGAGCCACGGCCTTGTCCGTCGAGATCAGGACGAACTGGGCGACGCCCTCGTCGACCGCCGACCGGATGACGTTCCAGGTCCCGAGAATGTTGGTGGCGATGCCTTCGGCCGGGTTATCCTCCACCAGGGCGACATGCTTCAGCGCTGCGGCGTGGAAGATGATGTCCGGGCGCTCGGCGCGGATGACCTCCCTGATCCGGTTCGCATCGCGAACGTTCGCCAGAATGGCGCTGCGGCTCATCGCGGCGGCGGGCGTCGCGCCCAGTTCCCGGTTGATCTCGAACAGCAGGAACTCGGAGTGATCGACCATGCTGAGGTGCGCACATCCCAGCGCGTGCAGCTGTCGGCAGATTTCCGAACCGATGCTGCCGCCGGCGCCGGTGACCAGGACGCGGCGACCGGCGACGAGCGCCCGAACGGGCGCGGGATCGAGCGAGACCGGCTTGCGGGGCAGGAAGTCCTCCAGCGGAATCTCTTCCAGGACGCTTCCCGACGCGCCGTCGATCTCCGCCATGTTCTGCGGCTTCAGCAGGGTGTGGCCCGCCCGCCGGAGCTCGCCGATCCGCTCGGTCGAGATTCCCAGGCTTTGCACCGGGTCATCGAGGAAGACGATGGCGTGCGGCGTGGCTGGACGGCCCGGCCCGATCTGGGACGGACGCCAGGTGGAGACCTCGCCGACGAAGGGAACGCCATGCAGGCGCAGCCCGACTTCCTCGGCGAGCGGCGTGATCACGCGACGGGCTGGTACGGCGAGTTCGGATCGCCCTGGATGAGCCGGAGCTGACGGTCCGCGTCGGCCATCCGGCCCACCACCAGCAGCGGCGTCCGAGTGGACACCGGCCGCAGCCACCACCCCGGCAGGAGGTGGGCCGCCAGACCGGGGTCGTGGGGCAGGCGCCAGGCGACGCGCATGCCGACCAGGAGCATCAGGGTCAGAAGCCAGGCGAGAGGCAGCACCGACCGGGGCAGTTGCAGACCCCGATCAAGGAAGAAGATCACGCCGATGAACAGGACCGTGGTGATCGTGACGTTCCGGGCCAGGCCGATCACCTCGCGGATCGACACGTAGCGCCACGCCGAGCGCTCCGACTGGAAGACCAACTCGACCAGGCCGCCGATCAGGGCGAAGAGGCCCGCCCAGCCGATGACGCGCAGCGCGTCCGGATCGCCGATCCACCAGGATAGGGGAGAGCGCGACGGAGCTCGTACGCGAGGATGAGACCCATGAAGTGCAGGCCCACATGGAAACAGACCTTCGCAGTCCAAGCCAAACTCAGACCGGCTCGCACAGGTCTAACGACACCCGTCATTCACGCCTCTGTATTCGTAGATTCATGCGTCGCCCGCGGCGCGCGCTTCAACCTTGGATAGCGGGACAATCCCACGAAATGGCTGCCCTTCTCGCTTTCTAGCGAACACATACGACATTGATTAGGGCGGCGTCATCCCCGCTCCTGCGACAGCCGTCCGCGACCCTTCGCCCACGGGTCGCGATCATTGCGGGAAATACGAGGGCCGACCGCCGGCCTCGTCGGCTGCGCCTCCGAAGCTCAAGAACGGTCTCTGCGCCCCGGCCGCAAGGCACGCCGACCGTCCTCCCTCGGCCGTGGACGAGCGCGTCGTCGAGCCGCCGCCCGCGCGAAACAGGAAAGCAATAACGTGCTGTTGACCACTCGTTGCTAGTGCTCGACAAGACGCCCGGAGCGCGGACTTGGACACCGGCATGGGGGTCGAGCACGTGCGCGCCTTACGTCCATCTGGCCGTTCGCGGCCAAATCATCCGAGGTACTCTCCTGTGAAACGCTATTTCCTGCCAGCCGCGGTCTTGACCGCCGCCGTTGCGCTAGGCGGCTGCGGTGGGTCTCGGATGGACATGAGCCGGATGAGCGCCGCGCAGCCGGTCGATCTTCAGACCATCCAGGCGGTCCAGGCCCCCGAGCTCCAGACCCGGATCGGGGTCGGCGACAAGCTGAACGTGCAGGTCTTCCAGGTGCCCGACCTGTCGCTGAAAGACCTGATCGTCGACGCTTCGGGAAACATTCACATGCCCCTGATCGGCGCGGTCCTCGGCGCCGGGCGCACGCCGAGCGAACTGTCGAGAGAAATCGCGGACCAGCTGGGGGCGCGGTATCTGCGCGACCCTCAGGTCACGGTTACGGTGACCGAAGCCGCCAGCCAGAAGGTCACCATCGACGGAGCCGTCACCAAGCCTGGCGTTTACGAGATGCGCGGCACGACCTCCCTTCTCCAGGCGGTCGCCATGGCCGAAGGTCCGACCCGCGTGGCCGACCTGACGCAGGTCGCGGTCTTCCGCACGATCGACGGCCAGCGTTCCGCGGCGCTCTTCGACCTGACGGCCATCCGTCAGGGCCGCGCGCCCGACCCGACGATCCTGGGGGACGACATCGTGGTCGTCGACACGTCCAGGCTGAGCGCCACCATGCGTGAAGTCCTGTCCGCCCTGCCGGGCCTGGCCGTCTTCGCCGCCTTCTAGAATCAAGCACAGCCAGTCGCGAGGGGACGGTCTTGAGATCGGGGAAGCTGCGCTGGTGATTTTATATGCGGATGGCGGGCCTTTGGGATATCTGCTGCCTGGAATGCTTATCAATGCGGTCGCAGCCGCGAAGAAGTACGGATGCCAATAATGCTGGGCGACAATTTCGTTGGTGAACGCGATCCGCGTTCGGGAGCCGGCTCCGTCGGCTCCAGGGAACCGAGATACGCGGTCCAGCAAGGGGGATGGGCCGACGGCGATTCCGCCCAGTCGCCCCTGAACCTGGCCGTCTACTGGCGAATGGCGCTCAAGCACCGCATCCTGATCCTCGGCTGCTTCTTCAGCGTGCTGGCGATCGCCGCGGCCCTGACGCTGCTGATGACCCCGATCTTCACGGCCCGCGCGACGCTGCAGATCGATCGCGAGGCCGCCCGGGTCTTCGATTCCGAGGACGTGACGCCCAGCGAGAGCCTGATCCAGGGCGAGGAGTTCTTCCAGACTCAGTACGGCCTGCTCCGCAGCCGGACGCTGGCCGAACGCGTCACCGAAAGCCTGGGCCTTGCGACCTCGAACGAGTCCCTGAAGACGATCGGCGTTGAGCCGCCGCCCGCCCGCGGCACGACCGCGGAACAGGCCGCGGCGCGCAAGGCGGCCGTCCTCGAGGCCCTGGCCGAGAATCTGAGCGTGTCGCCGGTTCGCGGATCCCGTCTGGTCACCGTCGGCTATGACGACGCCGACCCGGTGGTCGCCGCGCGGATCGCCAACGCCTTCGCCGAAAACTTCATCCAGTCGAACCTGGACCGCAAGTTCGAGAGCTCGTCCTACGCGCGTGAGTTCCTGGAAGAGCGCATCGCCCAGACCAAGGCGCGCCTCGAGACCGCCGAGCGTGAGCTCGTCGACTACGCCGCGAACCAGCAGATCATCAACGTCGGCGAACCCGGAGAGGGCGGCTCGGAGGGAAGCTCGACCCGGTCGTTGACCTCCAACAACCTGGTCGCTCTGAACGCGGCGCTGAGCGAGGCCAAGGCCAAGCGGGTGGCGGCCGAGGAGCGCTGGCGGTCCGCCCGTTCCCGGCCCCTGATGACTCTGCCCGAGGTGCTGCAGAATCCTTCGATCCAGCGGCTCACCGAACAGCGCGCCGTCTTGGACGCCGAGTATCAGCAGAAGCTCCGGCTCTATCGCCCCGAGTACCCGGAAATGGTCCAGCTTCGGGCCCAGATCCAGGAAGCCGAAGGCCAGATCCAGACCATCGCGACCAACATCCGGACCTCGATCCAGAGCCAGTACCAGATCGCGGCCAACGAGGAGAACTCGCTCCAGGGCCAGGTGAACCGGCTGACCGGCGATGTCCTGGACCTCCGTGACCGGTCGATCCAGTACAACATCCTGCAGCGCGAACTGGACACCACCCGCACCCTCTACGAGGGCCTGCTGCAGCGCTACAAGGAAGTCGGCGTGACGGGCGGCATCACCGCCAACAACATCTCGATCGTCGATCGCGCGACGCCGCCGGAACGGCCGTCTAAGCCGAACCTGATGCTGAACATGATCCTCGCCGCCCTTCTGGGCCTGGGCCTGGGCGTCGTCGCGACCCTGGTGCTTGAGGCCCTGGACGAGACCCTCGCCACTCCGGACGACGCGGAAAGCAAGCTGGACGTGCCGGTCCTGGGCGTCGTTCCGCTGCTCGAGAAGGGACAGACCACCGGCGCGGCGCTCGAGGACATCCGCTCGCCGTTCTCGGAAGCCTACTATTCGCTCCGAACGGCGCTGCAGTTCTCCACGCCCGACGGCACCCCCAGCAGCCTGCTGGTGTCCAGTGCGCGGCCGGCGGAAGGCAAGTCCACCACCGCCTACGCCATCGCCCTGAACCTGGCCCGCCTGGGTCGGCGGGTCCTGCTGGTCGATGGCGATCTGCGCAACCCGTCCATGCACCGGGTGATCGGCGTCGAGAACGATCGCGGCATGAGCAACCTCCTCTCGGGTTCGGCCGACCTCGCCTCGCTGATCGAGCGGACCCGCCACGAGAATCTGTCGTTCATCCCCTGCGGCCCCTTGCCGCCGAACCCGGCGGAACTCTGGAGCGGGGATCGCATGCACGCGTTCCTGAACGACGCCTCGACCCATTTCGATCACATCGTTATCGACGGTCCGCCCGTCTTGGGCTTCGCCGACGCGCCCCTGCTGGCCGCGGTGGTCAAGGGCGTGGTGTTCGTCGTGGAATCGCGGGGAACCCGTCGCGGCCAGGCGCGCGGCGCCCTGCGCCGCCTGCAGGTCGGTCGCGCCCACCTGCTCGGCGCGGTGCTGACCAAGTTCAACGCCAAGAGCACGTCGTACGGCGGCTATGACTACGCCTACGACTACAACTACGGCAGCGCCAACCGGGACGCCGGAGGCCGCGGGGCTTGACCGAGAAGGCCGACACGACGACCTCGCGGGTCGCGCGCGGGGCGTCGCAGGTCGCGTCCTACGCCCTGATCGCCGGCGCCGTGTTCCTGGCCTGGCAGATAGCGCTCCAAGTCATCGTCCAGCGCGCCCCGCCGGCGACGGCGGTGCGCCTGGC